>NZ_JACTAC010000169.1 GCF_014486675.1 Flavobacterium macrobrachii | reverse complement strand
TCAACAACTACCAAAAACAACCCAAATCATCTTGGAGCGAAACTTCCGTCTGTTCCAGCAAACCATATTCCCGCTATCCGTTACAATCTCTACGAGGATTTCCACTACTATCGGGGCTATTCAATAAACCATTTCTCCGTCCGCAAACATTTTAACAGCACTACAAACAAAATCACCTACTATTCAAAAAAATCTACATACGTTACAAAGCACATTTACATGCGTTACAAAGAAAATCTACATGCGTTACAAAGAAAATCTACATACGTTACAAAGAACATTTACATGCGTTACAAAGAAAATCTACATACGTTGCAAAGCACATTTACATACGATGCAAAGAACATTTACATGCGTTACAAAGCACATTTACATACGTTACAAAGAACATTTACATGCGTTGCAATCCATTTTGACAACCTTACAAAGCACTTTGACAACGTTACAATCCACTTTGACAACCTTACATTTAACATTTACATGCGTTGCAAAGCGTTTTGACAACCTTACAATCCACTTTGACAACGTTACAAAGCACTTTGACAAGCTTACAATCCACATTTACATGTGTTACAAAGCACTTTGACAGCGTTACAAAGCACATTTACATCCGTTTGAACCACTTTGACAGCCTTACAATCCACTTTGACAACGTTACATTTAACATTTACATGCGTTGCAATGCGTTTTGACAACCTTACAATCCATTTTGACAACGTTACAAAGCACTTTGACAACGTTACAAAGACCATTTACACGCGTTCGAAAGACAATTACATGCGTTACAAAGCATTTTGACAACGTTACAATCCACTTTAACAGCCATGCATAAAACAGCTACATCCATCGCAACCACTACATTTCCCCTCCTTTGGAGGGGTGCCCA
>NZ_JACTAC010000168.1 GCF_014486675.1 Flavobacterium macrobrachii | reverse complement strand
ACGGTAACGATACGCCGGGTAGTTCTATCAGGTTTTGAGTTCCCGTGTTCGATTTGTGTTTCAAAATCCCCGCCTGCGCCAAGCGGCGAAACGTTGTGCGTCAGCTTAAAAAACCGACGCCAGAGAAAATATCGAAAAAAATTGTTTCTATTTTTAGAAACTTTCATTACCTTTGTGACGTTTAACAATAACAGTATTGAATGAGGTTTTTCGAGACTAAATTTTTAGAAGAAGCTGACGAGTTCATTTCAGGACTTGATCGAAAGACCGTTAAAAAAATATTTTACAATATTGACCTTGCTGAACAGACCAATGACCCAAAACTTTTTAAGAAACTACAAAATGACATTTGGGAGTTTCGGACAAAATACGCAGGACTTCAAATTCGACTACTTGCTTTTTGGGACAAGACCGATAACAAAGAAACTTTGGTTCTTGCGACACACGGTTTCATAAAGAAAGTTGACAAAGTTCCGGCTAACGAGATTGACCGTGCAGTAAGACTTAGAGAAAAATATTTTAACAACAAACAAAAAAAGTAATCATATGGCACCTAAAGAATTAAAGACATACTCGCTTGCCGAAATGAAAGACAAGTATATCGGCAAAGTCGGGACACAAGAACGTGACGAATACGAATACGAACTTCGTATGGACGTTTTAGGAAAAATGATTAAAACTGCTAGACAAGAAAGAAACTTGACACAAGAAGAACTCGGACGACTTGTTGGAGTTCAGAAAGCTCAAATCTCTAAACTTGAAAGTAGTGCTAACAGTGCGACTATTGACACAATATTAAAAGTGTTCAAAGCACTAAAAGCAGAAATCAATTTTAACGTAAAACTTGAAGACAACTTTGTTAAACTCGCCTGACAGAAAAGAAAGCCGAACG
>NZ_JACTAC010000167.1 GCF_014486675.1 Flavobacterium macrobrachii | reverse complement strand
GGATGGGTAGCGTGGAGCGTGCCTCTAATTGAAATTACACTCGCTCTTCTTTTAATGAATCGGCGAACACAGTTTTTAGCTTTAATAGGTTCGTTTCTTTTAATGGTGATGTTCACGGCTTACATCTTCATTATACTTCAATTTAGTGAATATATACCCTGTTCTTGTGGCGGTATATTAGAAAAAATGAATTGGACAGAACATCTCTATTTTAATCTCTTTTTCTGTTGCCTATCCGCTTTTGCAATTATACTAACGGAGATTGAAAAGTATTCATTTATCAAAATCGCTACAATTAATTTTAAAATTCTGTTGCTAGCAATAAGTAGTAGTGTAGCAATTATTACTGTTGTACTTCTATTCCTAAAATCGGAGCAACTTATTCATCAAGAAAACAATTTTGTTCGCAGATATCCACCTCATCTTTATAATAAAAAACAGCAAATCAATCTAAACTACGTTGGTCATTATTTTGCTGGGAGTAATCATAAAAGTTTTTATCTAGGTAATTATAGCGCTCCTCTAACGGTAATGGAAATAGACTTCGATTTAAAAAAAATGAAGCAATATAAAATTAAACTTGATGATTATTCGTTACCCTATCGTGCAGCACAAGTTCGTGTTCTAGACACAACTTTTTATCTCTCAGATGGAACAGTGCCTTGTTTGTTCAAAGGAATGATTACGACTTGGAATGCAAATCGAATTCCTATTAATGCTCAACGATTTTCATCTTTTGAACCTATTGATGACACACTTGCAGTAATCCGAAGTAGAAAACAAAGTAACAATGAGAGTACTCTTGGAATACTAAAACACTCCTACGATAAAAACAACATACGTTGGAATAATTCTCTTTTGCAAAAGCAAATCGATGGTGTCTTTGACTCTGATGGTATACTAGATTACAATCCTAGCCTTCAAAAAATAATA
>NZ_JACTAC010000166.1 GCF_014486675.1 Flavobacterium macrobrachii | reverse complement strand
GGGTGCCCATCGGGCGGGGTGGTTTTCTCCTCAGGAGCAGTTCCCATCTTGCGGGGTGGTTTCCAACCCTTGCAGGCTTCAAAACCCTGCGAGGGTTAATCCAATAAACAACCCCACAAAACAATCCCATAACCCAAAATCGTTAATTTAACTATTTTCTCACAAGCTTTTTTACACTTAATCGTTGAAAAATGCACTTAAACGGTTTTTTATCATTTAAATCCTCAAAATCAACATAATCAGTTAATTGAATTGGTAATTTTAAAATAGCGTAATAAGTTTCATTATCTCTTTTTTGATAAAAGTTAAATTGATTTAAAATACTAATCTTTTAAATAACACATTATGAAAACAGTCAGACTAATTTTAATTTTATTCATTGTTAATGTTGCAAACTGTCAGGAATTAATAGAAAGCAAAAGTCTTGGGTTTGTTGGTTATCTTACTTATGTAAAACAAGTCTCTGAATATAAAATGAATGCCTTAGCTAAAGATCCAAATTATACCACGATGCCAGATAAAGCAAAGCAATTTAGTTCTGAATATGCTATGTTGAAACTATCAGTAGATTTATTAATTAATCAAATGAATGCTGATATGATTAATTGTAATAGACTAAGACTTTACAGAAAATTAGATAAATTTTTAAAAAGCGAAGAAGAATTACCTGAAAAATTTAAAGTATATGGTGAATTGTTAATCCAAATAGAAAGTCAATTTACAAGTTTTATAATTAAAAAATACGGTGGTGGTGCACTATCTGGACCTGGATTGGATGAAATTACTGGAATTGTATCTGAAGGAAGAGAGATTGTTACATCAGCGAGAGATTTCAGAGAAAAGAAAATTCAGTCCATCAATAGCATTCTGAAAGAGTTGAGATTGACTAATCTTTCAGAAATCATAAAACCAAAAGAAAAAGTTTCAAAAAATTAATTACTCGATAAAATATCCTGAATTAAATATCAAAGTTGACATTTAAAGTTATTTATTAGGT
>NZ_JACTAC010000165.1 GCF_014486675.1 Flavobacterium macrobrachii | reverse complement strand
GGCAAGATTGCGAATTTTGTGGTAAATTCACGTTTACGTTTCGCAAGAAATACTATCTTAGTGGAAAATAAACGGTTACGAAGTTCGCAACCTCGCCAAGCGGCGGGACGTTACCTGCAATTTTAAACACGAATCTATAAATGGAATTTGCCAATAAAGAAAAAAAAAGAGTTTATTTTTTACCGGAATTTCAATCCGAGCTCGTAAAATATTTTGACGTAAATAGTGACGCAACGCTAATCTTGAGTTTTGATAGTTTTATTGGCAGAAAGACGAATATAGATTTTAGTAAACTTTTAGAAATAAATTATAGAAAGATCTGTATCGTCGGAAATCATAACAATCCGGATGAATTCAAATCGTTGCTGAAATCGGAAATCTTGACCGAATTGGATAATCGAGATTTAACTCTCGAGTATGATTTTAAAAACTTTCCAAATCTTGAAATATTAATTCTCTCCTGGCACAAGAAATGTTCAAATATTTCCGAATGTGTAAAACTACTGGAATTAAGTCTATGGGCATATAAACCCAAAAGTCAAGATTTAACAGAATTCAGTTCTTTAAAATCATTAAAAGAGCTGCGTATTATACAAAGTAATATTAAGACAATTTCCGGAATCGAAAATCTGCAAAATATTCGGGAAATGATTTTTATAGGTAATCGGTCACTTTCTTTTGAGGATGTTGATGTTGTTTTTCCAAATGTAGAAGTTTTGTATATAGAGAGTTGTAAAGGAATTAGAATTGAAAAAGTTGTAGCCATGTTCCCTAATGTAAAAGACTTGAATTTCTTCAGTAGTGTCGAAATTGAAAGCTTAAGAATTATACTCGAGAATTTAAAAAAGCTTGAGATATTAAACGTTTATGATTTAAAAATTTCTGAAACTGATAATCGATATTGGAAAGATTATAAAAATTTGAAGTTGTTGAATTTTCAAGATCGAAAACATCAACTTCTAAAGAGAAAAGATTTTCCCGAATATCAAAACTGCAGGT
>NZ_JACTAC010000164.1 GCF_014486675.1 Flavobacterium macrobrachii | reverse complement strand
TCGCCAGAATTCAATTTAAAGTCCCCAGATTGAGATTTAAAGTCCCCAGATTGAGATTTAATGTCCCCAAATTGACATTTAAAGTCGCCAGAATTCAATTTAAAGTCGCCAGAATTCAATTTAAAGTCCCTAGATCGGCATTTACAGTCGCCAGAATTCAATTTAAAGTCCCCAGATTGACATTTAAAGTTCCCAAATTGGCATTTAATGTCCCCAAATTCGCAATTAAAGTCCCCAAATTGCCATAGTTTTCAACATAATCACAATCAATTTAAAATCAAAAAAACTCCAAAACCCCTATAAACACTACTATTATGCTGCGTTGTAGCAATACTATTCAGACTTAAACCTGTCTAACAGGTCTGCAAAGGTTTGATTTTGCTGGGTTTTTGGATTTTAGGGGTTTTTGCGCAAGTTTTTTGCCTCGGATTGCACTGATTTTAAAGGATTGATTGCGTTGCATGGTGACGTCGAGTTGTATTCTTTTTCCTGATATGATACCGACTTGACGGTTTGTGGTTTCAAAATCTACTCAAGAGAAGATAAGGTTGTACAGGCTGCTTTTTAAACTTGTCAGGTCAAGTGCAAAAATTCATCAGGACGAATTGCTTGTTTTACCGCGGTAAATTAGATAAGTTACGGCGGTAAATTGAATAAATTACCGCGGTAAATTTCTATCTTTGTTCTGACAAGTATTAATAGTAACTCTTACCCCGATAGCGCATTCTATGATAAAAAACAAATAAAAATTGAAAATAAATTAACTTGCAAATTTATAAGTGTTTACATAAGGTGTTTGTCTTTTAATCACAGAAAACACACGACCAATAATTTTACATTTTATATTGTTTAAAACTAACATTGCATTCTTGCCTTCACCTTTTTTTCTTTCATAATATTCTTTGAGTTGCGGATCATTTTTAACGGCAACTAGTGCGCACATTTGTAATATTGATTTCATTTTTTTATCGGCCATATGATTTACTTTAGTTCTGCCTTTTATACTCGAACCTGAACTA
>NZ_JACTAC010000163.1 GCF_014486675.1 Flavobacterium macrobrachii | reverse complement strand
ACGGGTTTGGCAAAAGTGGCGGTTCAGTGCTACGCAGACACATTTGTGGTTAATCAAAGTTTGGTTCTCCGCATCAACATTTGTGGTAAAAATCGCCACCTTCGCCAAGCCCGAAACCGTTATAAGGCAGTTTACGAGAACGCCTCGCAAACACCACCACAAGCTCCTTCTGAATCAAGTTCCGAATCAAAAAATAAATCTTGTTGGTGTGCTAAATTAAATCTGTTATCTTTTGCTGATTTTATACTTTCATCTTTTGCCATTTCAAAAATATCATCAACAGTTTTAAATTTATTATAAAAAGTGTGTTTACCTTCTCCATATTTATCTGAAAGAAATTTGAAAAACTTAAATTTTCTAGGTCTTTCACGAGCGATAGTACACAAGTTCCTTAATGATTTTGATATACAAGCACCGCAATTTCCTAAATAAGATGGGAGTTGTAACCTAAATGGCATTTCATATTCAAAATATCTGTTTAAATACGGTTTAGTAACCCCTTCTAAAATCAATGGGTAATATTGGTTTTTATCAGGTTTCCTTTTTGCTATTTCATCAAACCTTATACCTACAACTCTTGTGCAAAATCTAGGAAATTCTTTTATAGATGAAAGATAACGTGTAATTGTTCGCTCTTTCATTTCCCTTGTACAAGTTCTTTCTGGATATTGTGGTAATCCATAATCTTTTACCCATTTATGAAAAGGATGATTAGGGTATTCGTTTTCTTCTTCCCAATCCGTAATTCTATAAGCAGTTTCAAAGTCAACAATATTAAAACCTCTTTCGCTTTCATATTCTAACCAAATAACTTCTATATTGAAATATTCAGCTATTTTTTTGCTAAAAATAAATGTTTCCTCATCTTCTTCGCCTGTATTACAAAAGCAAACTATAATTTTATGTGTTTCTTTATATTTTTTCAAAACTAATTCCAAAGCCTTTGCGGAACTTTCGCCTCCTGAAAAAGCTACAACAATTGTTTTTCCTTTTGGTATTTCTTTCATTAAGTTCATATCGTTGTGGTTAAAAAACCGCCTTATAAT
>NZ_JACTAC010000162.1 GCF_014486675.1 Flavobacterium macrobrachii | reverse complement strand
CCGTTATGTGCCATTTTACAGAGACACCCCAAACCAATAAAAATAAATTTGCTTATTATATGTCCACTTATTATATTTGCACCGACAATTTCGTCAAACAAAATATTTTAGTATGTGGACAACAGAAGTGAGTCGTAAAACGACAGCGACAAAAGAACAAATTTGGAAACTTTGGGCAGATGTTCCTAATTGGAATGTTTGGGATGCAGAAGTTGAGACCTCTGAACTATTTGGACAATTTCAGACAGGGACAAAAGGAATTTTGAAACCAGCAGGTGGACCAAAAACAAAATTTGAAATGACTGAATGCACTAAATTCAAATCATTTACAGACAGAAGTTTTTTACCACTTTGCAAAATGGACTTTATCCATACTATGACAGAAACCAAAGACGGGCTTGAAATTACACATAAAGTTGTAATGACAGGTTTTATGACTTTTTTGTTTTCAAAAATAATTGGAAGTAAAATTAAAAGTGGACTTCCTATTGCAGTTGAAAAACTAATTAAAATTGCAGAAAAAAACTAAACACAAAATGGCAAAAACAGATTTTAGTTTTGAAATAACCGAAGAAAGTACAGGTTTTTTATTATGGCAAGTAACAAACTTGTGGCAACGTGAAATCAAAAAAGCATTAGAGAAATATGAATTAACACATTCTAAATTTGTTCTACTAGCAAGTATTCATTGGCTGACATTAGACAAACAAAATGTAACACAAATTTTATTATCCAACCATACCAAAATTGACCCAATGACAACTTCAACTGTTTTGAGAACTTTGCAAACAAAAGGACTTATTAAACGACAAGAACACGAAACAGACACAAGAGCCAAAACAGTTGGACTAACAGAAAATGGACTAAAAAATATTAAACAAGCAATCAAAACAGTTGAACAATTTGACAAACAATTTTTCGGCTCACTTGACAACGAAACAAAAGACTTTAATAACAAACTAATAAAACTACTTGACAATAAAAACGGCACATAACACGGGTAACTGTTGCACAACCTCAATAAAAAACTAAAATTTTAAAATATTTATAAAAAGT
>NZ_JACTAC010000161.1 GCF_014486675.1 Flavobacterium macrobrachii | reverse complement strand
GTATGTCTTTACTCGATTTTTTGACCGCTTTTCTCTTTTTTCTATCTCCCAAAAACTGCAAAAACTACTTTTTCCCTTGTAAGAACGTAGCCCAAATATAGTGATTTAAGTTATATCTCTGCTATATATCTCATTGTTTTATTCTTTTATTTTTAACTCCTTTACTTACATTTTTGGCACGATACTTGTAATAATCTACTTAAAACCAATACTATGTAAACACTTTTACTTACTTATTTATTAACCATTAAATTGTACTATCATGAGTAAGCAAAAAGGCGTTATCAAGTTAGTTGGTAACATTGGAGGTATGAGTTTTTATACTTCTAACGGTGAGTTTTTGGCAAGAACCGCAGGCGGTCCGACCAAAGAACGTATAGCAACGGGTGCGAACTTCGTAAGAACCCGTGAGAACAATGCCGAGTTTGGCGGAGCTGCTAAAGTAGGTAAGGCATTCAGAACTTCCCTAAGCAGTGTTATTCAGACTATGGGCGGTAGCACTTTAACTGCTTCTTTGACTAAACTTTTTAAGTCGATTAATGCACGAGCTTCAGGAACTAGAGGACAACGACCTATTGCACTGAGTGCTAACAAAGCACAGGCAAAAGGGATGGAACTTAACGGCAAGATTAGTTTTACTTCGGTTTTTAACGCTCCTTATACGGTTACTCCAGATGCTGACCGCGTGGAGATTACCTTTACTATTCCGAGTTTTATCCCGATAAACTTTATTAATGCTCCCGCAGGTGCTACAGGTTTCCGTATTGCAGCTGCTGTGGGTTGGTTGTCGGATTATAGTTTTGACGAGAGTACGTTAAGCTATGAGCCTGATGCACCAGAGCAAAATAGTTTGGGGATTACTTCCTATAGTGCTATTCAACCTATCAACAACACCGGCACAACTATAACCCTAACGGCTACCGCTCCTGGCGGATTAGTTCCTGATGCTGGCGTTAGTGTAATTGCGTGTTTGGGTATCGAGTTTTACCAAAGAGTAGATACTGTAGATTATTTACTGGCTCAAGGTAATGCAATGCGTGTAGTAGAAGTTTTTTAAGTTTTAAAAGACTTTCTATAAAGTTAAAGCTTTCCGAGTTT
>NZ_JACTAC010000160.1 GCF_014486675.1 Flavobacterium macrobrachii | reverse complement strand
AGCCGACGGTTTTTTTCTTTTTCAGTTAAGATTTTAGTTTACAAACTTTTGTTTTTACCATTCTCTCCATTGTTGAGTTAAGTCTGAATTATCTTCAATTGCAAATCCTGTCAATTTTACAGAATCTTGAATAAAGTTTACTAATTCTTCTCTTTCTAACGTTTCAATATAATCTCCATTTCTGTTAAATGAAACTACAACTTTTTTTATTGCAGAATAAATTTTCGTTGCCTTTTTTTGAATAGTTGCTTCATAAATTGTATCAATAAATGTCTCTAATACTTTTTGTGCAAATTCAATATCTTCTTTATTAAATATATCATCACCTTCATTCATTCTAATTTCCCAACTTTTTGTAGGTGTTTTAGTTTTTAAGTTAGTAATAGTTTCTATATTTTCTAAGTTAAGATTTTTGTTTTGTTTGGCTAAAGATTTTTTTAGTTCATCAACATACTTTTCAGATAGACTAATTAACCAAAATCTAATCCAAACAAATTTTATAAATTCATCAAGTTTAATTAAAATTTTTTTGTCATCTATTTTAAAGTAATAATTGTACTCCGCTTTGTCATAAGAAGTTCCTTTGTCTTTTTCGTATGGTTTTTTACCTATTTTTTGATAAATTTCGTCAACACTATCGCCAATTTTTAGGTTAAAAGGTAATTGTATATCAAAATCTTTCCTTTTTTCTAAATAATTATTTTCAAATGATATTTCTTTCAATATTAATTCGGATTCATCTTTAGTGTAAATTGATTTAGGACTTCCGAATTCATTTTCAAATTTATCTTTTTGTTCAAACACAAAATAAACTCCCTTTTCTCTATTATTGTAATCAATACTCCAATCATTTTCAATATCTAAAGTAAGTGAAAAAAAATCTATAAAATTTTTCACTTCGGGATTATTTATTGAATGTCCTAAAATTCTGTCATGTAAATTAAATGTTTCCATTAATCAATATTTGTTGTTTTTTTCTGCGGTTCGATAAACTGTTGGCTAACGGTTCTCGGCTTGGCGATGTGGCGGAAATCGAAGCACAAATGTTTAGTTTTGCACAAAAGTTAAATCGAAGAACTGAGCTTGAATTTAGCAATTCAGCCGCCATATTGCCAAACCGAT
>NZ_JACTAC010000015.1 GCF_014486675.1 Flavobacterium macrobrachii | reverse complement strand
GTTTATTGTTATACAAAATTTGTGGATAAGAATTTAAAAAAGAAGGAGCATTTTTTCCCTTCTTTATTACAAGAATACATCCAAAAGAAGTATGAATTAAGAATATTTTTTTTAAACGATAAGTTATATTCAATGGCTATATTTTCTCAGGAAAGCGAGCAAACTAAAATAGACTATAGAAATTATCAAAAAGAAAAGCCTAATAGAAGAGTTCCTTATAAATTACCAATAGAAATCGAAGAAAAATTGATTTTTTTTATGAGAAAAATTGAGCTTAATTCAGGTTCAATAGATATGATTGTTACTTATAGTAATGAATATTATTTTTTAGAAGTTAATCCGGTTGGTCAATTTGGAGCCTTATCATATAATTGTAATTATAATATTGAAAACTTAATAGCAGACTATTTATGATATGAATAAAAGTGAAGTAAAAAAAATAGTAAAAAGAAATTTAATTAAAATGCCATTGATTTATAATACAGAATTAGATTATAAAGAGAGTGCGGTCTCAGATGGTAAAATAACAAAATCACTAAAGTTTGTAAGCAATAGATTTGCTATATCTTCATTTTATAAACAAATTTCTAGATTTTAAATGGTGGACAAGAATTATTATAATTTTTTTTCAACCTCTATTGTTTCAACAGGAGCTAATAGAGGTTTAATTATTGATTTACAAAGACAGAATTTTCATATTGTTCCTAATACCTTTATTGATGTTATAGAGTTTTTTAAAAAGAAAGTGTCTATTGAGGATGTTTATGAAATGTACAATGAAGAAAGTAAAGTTGTTATGAACGAGTATATGGAGTTTTTATCTAGCAATAGTCTAGGTTTGACATGTGATAGTGATGAATTTGATAGATTTGTTGATATGGATACTACTTTTGATTTTCCTTCATATTGTAGTAATGCGATAGTTGAAGTTTGTCCAGATACATTAAAACATTTAGAAAAAATCGTAAATTGTCTAGAAAAACTTCTTCTTGTAAATGTACAGTTTACATGTTTTTATCCAATTCCAATAGAAGATTTAAAGCATCTTTTAGTTGTAACCAAAAGTATTGAGGCTAGAGGAATTGAGTTAATTTTAGAATTTTCTGAAGATCTTTTAGTTTTTCTACCTAAAATAGACGAATATAATTTTAGTATTACATCAATCACCATTCATAATACAAAGAAGGAAATTCTTTATGGTAAAAAAACAACCTTTAAATTGAATTTTTTAAAAAACAAAATAGAGTCTTTTAAACATTGTGGAATTGTTGATATAAAATATTTCAATACTAATAAATTAAAAGTACTAGAATCATTAAATCACAATTCTTGTCTGCATAAAAAAATCTCCATAGACAAAGATGGTAACATAAAAAACTGCCCATCAATGTCACAAAGCTTTGGCAACATAAAAGACACTACACTAGAAGAAGCATTGAATCATCCTGATTTTAAAAAATACTGGAACATTACCAAAGATCAAATAGATGTTTGTAAAGATTGTGAGTTTAGGCACATTTGTACTGATTGTAGAGCTTATGTTGAAGAACCCGAAAATCAGTACTCAAAACCATTAAAATGTGGTTACAATCCTTATACAAACGAATGGGCAGAATGGAGTACAAATCCATTGAAGCAAAAAGCAATTGAGTATTATGGAATGCAAGAATTGGTAAAAAAAGATGGGTAAAAAATTTCCTCACTACAAACAAGCCGATTCCAAAGACTGCGGTCCAACTTGCATGAAAATCATAGCTAAATACTATGGTAAAACTCTTAACATACAACAACTTCGTAATTTATCTGAAACAACCTGAGAAGGAAGTAATTTGTTAAACCTCTCCGAAGCTGCCGAGCAAATTGGTTTCAGGACTTTGGGCGTTAAAATCAGCACTAGTAGGTTAAGGGAAATAGTATAGTCTAGTGTATTGCTTTGAACAAGTTAGAATTAGCTTGTTTAAAGATTATTGAGAATATGTTATGA
Source organism: Flavobacterium macrobrachii (assembly GCF_014486675.1). GTDB lineage: Bacteria > Bacteroidota > Bacteroidia > Flavobacteriales > Flavobacteriaceae > Flavobacterium > Flavobacterium macrobrachii. Next base: position 50,360 of record NZ_JACTAC010000015.1, on the reverse strand, counting down.
ATTCAAATATTGTCTAAAGAAATATTCTCTAAAAGGTTAACATAATTAGGATAAAAAGTAGCGTTACTTTTTATTTATTCCTTATAGATTTGAAATAATTAAAATCATTCTTACATTATGTTATATTGAAACAAAGTGTACGTTGTGGAAAGTAAGCTTATGTATAATGTTTTTAGGAAATCAATTTAATAATTAAAATTTTAGGAATTATGAAACTAGAAAGTTTAAAGAATGACAAGTTTAAAGAAAACACTTTAAAAAAAGAGCAAATGTTTCAATTAAATGGTGGTGGTACAAAAACTCCTGGTGGTCATGGATGTGGTACTGGAACCTTAGCGTCTAATCCTAATGCCCATTATGAGTATGATTTTGGATATGATATTGATCGTAATGGTAGTATTACTTACCATGACAGAACAAATGTTAGGATAATTAGTGCCGCAGAATGCGGTGAAATACAGGGGCGTTTTTAAAATTAATACAAAAACTAGTTGTTTTCAAGTAAGCCTATTCATTTAGGCTTATTTGATGTACTAATAAATCCCGTCAATACTATTTTGATTATTATGAGTAATCAAAATAAAATTTATAATGCATACACATTTAAAATAATGAGAAGAGTAGCTATTGTATCATTAATTTTCTTTTTAAATATTTTTTTTACTTTTTCAGTTACTGGTCAAAACAGATTATTTAAAAGTAGTTATCATCAAAAGAATTTTGAAAGAAATAAAATCTATGATCAAACTTATAATTTATGGAAATACAAAAATAAATGGATTCCTAATAAGCAAGATACTTTGTTAAATTCATATTTCGTGGATGATAGGAGCTACAAAGGTTTAATTAATTATGGTTTAACTTTTAGAAATAAGGTTTATAGAACTTTTCAATACGTGGAAGGACTTTATATGCATTTTTTGAAGGTGGAATTTGAAAAAGCGAGATTCAACCCGAATGATAGTATCATAGAAATAGAAGGATATGTGTCAGGCGGTTGGGGTGATTTAGCATTGAATTTACAGAATGAGAATAGTGTAGAAAACACTATTGATGTATTTCTTGGAGAAAAAATAGATACAATCAAGCATTGTTATTATAGAAAAATTGTTAATGAAGAATATATAGAAACGAAATTGAATAACAAAGACGTAGATGAAACTACAATAATTGACTCCTTTCCTGCTTTCTATTTTAAAAATTCTTCACACTATCGAACAAAAGCAAAAGGGAAAAGATATTTTAAGATAAAAGGTAAAGTTACTAAAAATACTCTACTCGCTTTTGGTGGTCTAAATTGTTATTCTGAGATTTTTGATATTGGAGCAATGATATATGAACCTGATAAGAACAAACAAAAACGGATACTTAGGAGAGAGGAAATGGAATATAGACCGCTTATCGTTCAAAATAGATTGGTTGCAGATATAGAGAAGGAAAAGCAAAGTGCAAAAGAGGTAAATTATTATACGTTTACTGAAAAAGCCGAAAATTATATTTTAAAAAGACAATATGCTTTCGCCAAAGAAAGCTATCTCCTTTTAGATAAAGAATACAAAACAATTTTTGCAAGAGATATTCACAATGCTATACGATGTGCTGTATTATCTAGAGATTTTAAAAATGCATTTTATTTTGGAAAAAAATTAGCCCAGAAAGGGGTTGAAAAAAAATATTTTAATTCTAAAATACTTAGTTCATTGAGAAAAAATCGTGAATGGAATGAATTTATCTCAGATTATGACTCATTATTTATTGAAAGCCGAAATAAAAAAAATATTAATTTAAAAGAACAAATAGAGCAATTAGTTGAAGAAGACCAAAAAGAATATGGCTTAGAAACTAGAAATGATAAAGTTCTCTATGAAACTACTGAAAGGGTTACAAATAAATTAATAGAATTATTAAAAAAAGAGGGTTATCCGTCTGAAGAAAAAATAGGGGTTTATGTAAAAAATGATACTATTTTGATAGCATCTCCTGATTATCATGTATTAATTAGACATGCTATTCAGCAGAAACCTAAAGATCTCAAAATTTTGAATGAGTTGCTCAATAAAGGTATTGAAAAGTATGAATATGATAGTAAAAGAAGTCCAAATAACGTCATGTTTTACAATTCTTGCTTTCATATCTATAAGGGTAATTTATACAATTCAAAGTCATGTGGTAAAAATGATTTGGCTGTAAAGAAAATCATCTTCAGATTTAACAATCCAAACGGATTTATTATGGATTATGGAAATTTTATAGTTTCAGAATACAATGCTAGCAATCCAAAAGAGAAAGATGATTATTATAACCAAAATTTTAATTTCATAATGAAGCTCACCGATGACTGGGAGTTTTATGAAAAATAAGTAATCATTATGGTTTTAATCTACAGTAAAGATGTTGACGATTTTGTGAATAATGTAATAGATTATTTAAATATTGACTTTTTTAGAATAGGAGAGTTTGATAAAGTTGAAATTGAATCAATGAATTTTAGTAATGAAAGTAGTTCCTATATTTTAAAGAATGAATATTTAAAAAATATAGAATTGGAAAAAATTCGGAGTATTTGGTTTAATGGAGGATGTATTAATTCAGGTACTGATGATTATGAAAATAAATGTTATGAAGTTTTGAATGATGCTTTTGTTTTACAAAAACCTATTAAAAAAATAGGAAAGCGAATAGCTGACTTTGAAACTAATAGACTTGATATGATGATAGAAGCAAAACAACAAGGATTAAAAATCCCACATACATTAATTACTGGGGGAAAAGAAAAACTGCTAAAGTTTTACAAGAAATATGAAAATAAAAATGGTATTATTTCTAAAAGAATATTAGATAGTTACTTTTATGAGGATGATGAGTTTTTGTATAATTTTAACTCAACTTTCCAGATCACTTCGGAAATTCTCTCAGAGTTACCAAACGAATACACTATTTCTTTTTTTCAAGAGAGAATTATAGCCGATTTTGAGATTAGGGTAATCTACATTGATGGTACTTTTTATTCAGCCGCTGTTCACAATTTTGATGATAATATAGATATTAGGAGTAAATTCAGAAATATGGATAGTCTAAGAATTGTTCCTTTTCAATTACCTTTAAACATAATGAATAAACTTGAAAATGTTTTTAAAAAATTTAATTTGAATTACGGTTCTGCAGACCTTATGTACAGCAATGATGAGTATTATTTTCTCGAAATTAATCCTACAGGACAAATAAGTTTCATCAATAATGTATGTAATTTCAAACTAGAAAACAAATTGGCTGAAATTTTAAAAAATGGAAAATAAAAAACCTGTAAATGTTTTTAATACTTTAAAAGTTAATAAAGAACATCAAAATCAGATAAAGCATAAAAGCAGTCTTATCACTATCCAAGCTTATCAAAATTCTCGAAATATATCCAAACCTTTCGTCAAACCCATTTCAAAAATAATTTAAATTGAAAGAATCTAAATTCGTCTTATTTGCAGATTGTATTCCTGTTAAGGGTTTTAATAGAAGCATAATTTGCGATACTCAAAATAATAAACATTATCTCATACCGAATGGGTTATATGATGTATTAATTCAGTACAATGGTAAATCGGTTGAAGATATAAGAAATGATTTTAAGCAAAAATATAATGCGATAATTGATGAATATTTTGATTTTCTAATCGAAAATAAATTAATTTTTTTTAATCCAAATCCTGACTTATTTCCCAAGATAGATATTGTTTGGGATTCTCCTTCATCTATTACAAACATATTGATTGATTATGATGAGATAATTCACGATTTTAAAAAGTTATTAATTCAATTTGAAACTTTAAAATGTTCCTACATTCAGTTACGCTTTTTTAGTAAAATTAATATCGATTATTTACGATATATCGCTCAACTTTTAAAAGATGGAAAATCGAGGATTGTTTCCATTGATTTTATAATACCACATAATGAGTTCTTGGTAATTGAAGATTTGAATTCATTATTGTCAGATAATAGTAGAATACATTCAATTATTATATACAATTCTCATAACAATAAGAGCTACAATTCTATAACTCAAAAAATGGGTTACATAATGGAAGTCAAAAGAAATATACTTAATGAAAAACATTGCGGAATTATTAATCAGGAGTATTTTTATTCAAACATTCAACTTTTTACAGAATCCCAACACCATAACACTTGTCTAAATCGTAAAATCTCCATAGACAAAGACGGCAACATAAAAAACTGCCCATCAATGTCACAAAGCTTTGGCAACATAAAAGACACTACACTAGAAGAAGCATTGAATCATCCTGATTTTAAAAAATACTGGAACATTACCAAAGATCAAATAGATATTTGTAAAGATTGTGAATTTAGACATATTTGTACTGATTGTAGAGCTTATGTTGAAGAACCCGAAAATCAGTACTCAAAACCATTAAAATGTGGTTACAATCCCTATACTAACGAATGGGAAGAATGGAGTACAAATCCATTGAAGCAAAAAGCAATTGAGTATTATGGAATGCAAGAATTGGTAAAAAAAGATGGGTAAAAAATTTCCTCACTACAAACAAGCCGATGCCAAGGATTGCGGGCCAACCTGCCTGAAAATCATAGCCAAACACTATGGTAAGAACCTCAATATACAACAGCTTCGTAGTTTGTCAGAGACTACCCGTGAAGGAAGTAATTTATTAAACCTCTCTGAAGCAGCAGAACAAATAGGTTTTAGGACTTTGGGCGTGAAACTTTCTTTTGAGAAAGTAAATGAAGCACCTTTACCTTGTATTTTGCATTGGAATGCTAATCACTATGTAGTCCTTTATAAAATCAAAAAAGATAGGATATTTATTTCTGATCCTGCTTTTGGATTGCTTGAGTACAGTAAAGCAGAATTTATAAAAAACTGGATTGGTAATAAAGCTGAGGAAGACACCGAGGAAGGAATTGCTTTATTGGTTGAGCCTACACCTAAATTTTATCAATCAGAATTTGATAAAGAAGAAAAAGCATTTGGTTTTGGATTGTTATTCAAATATATATTTCCTTATAAATCTTTTGTAGTTCAGTTAATAATCGGTCTGCTGGCTGGAAGTTTGTTGCAACTTATTTTTCCGTTTTTAACGCAGAGTGTTGTTGATGTAGGTATCCAAAATCAAAACATCCATTTTATTTATATGGTTTTGGCTGCACAATTGTTTTTGTTTTTTGGAAAAACGGCTTTGGAACTTATCAGAAGTTGGATATTGCTCCATCTATCTACCCGAATTAATATTTCCTTGATATCCGATTTTTTCATCAAACTGATGAACTTGCCTATATCCTTCTTTGATGTTAGGATGACTGGAGATATCATGCAACGCATCAGTGATCATCATAGAATTGAACGAATATTAACTACTTCGTCGTTGAATGTTTTGTTTTCGATTTTCAATATGTTTATCATGGGCGGTGTTTTGGCGTATTATAATTTGAAAATTTTTACTGTTTTTTTTATTGGAAGCTTACTGTATTTTTTGTGGGTAACACTTTTTCTCAAGCGAAGAGAAGCTCTAGATTATAAGCGATTTTCAGAAGTTAGTCAGGAGCAAAGCAAAGTAATTGAACTCATTAACGGCATGCAGGAAATAAAACTGCACAATGCTGAAAAACAAAAACGTTGGGGTTGGGAATATGTTCAGGCACGACTTTTTAAAGTCTCGATGAAAGGATTGGTTTTGGAACAAACACAAAGTATAGGTTCTAATTTTATTAATGAATTAAAGAATATCATCATCATTTTTCTGTCTGCTAAATTGGTCATTGATGGACAAATTACGTTAGGTATGATGATGGCAATCAGTAGTATAGTAGGAAGTTTAAATGGACCAATTGTTCAATTAATAAGCTTTATTAGAGAAGCACAGGATGCAAAGATTTCACTAGCACGTCTTTCTGAAATTCACGAAAAAGAAGATGAAACAGCTAGTATTGATGAGAAAATAAAAGAAATTCCTAAAGATGCCACAATCACTATCAAGGATTTATCTTTTCGCTATATTGGTTCCGATGTAAATGTTTTAGAAAATCTAAATCTAATTATTCCTCCAAATAAAATAACAGCGATAGTAGGAACTAGTGGAAGTGGAAAAACTACTTTAATGAAATTACTTCAACAATTTTATGAACCTAATGCTGGAGAAATTTTAGTAGGGAAAACATCTCTGAGTAAAATAGCTCCAAAATATTGGCGAAGCCATATTGGTTCTGTCATGCAAGAAGGTTATATTTTTAATGATACTATTGCCAATAATATTGCTATTGGTGTTGATAGCATCGATAAGGAAAAACTACTTTATGCAGCTGATGTTGCCAATATTAAAAATTTCATTGAAGATTATCCGCTTGGTTTTAATACCAAAATTGGTATGGAAGGCGTTGGGATGAGTACTGGACAAAAGCAACGATTATTGATTGCAAGAGCCGTTTATAAAAATCCTGAAATGTTGTTTTTTGACGAAGCAACATCGGCACTTGATGCCAATAATGAAAAGGAAATTATGGAAAAATTAAATGTGTTTTTCAAAGACAAAACAGTTGTTGTAATTGCTCATCGACTAAGTACCGTGATGAATGCTGACCAAATTGTAGTGTTGGAAAAAGGAATAATTATTGAGACTGGAAATCATCAAGAGCTAATAAAACGAAAAGGAAACTACTACGAATTAGTGAAAAATCAATTGCAGTTAGGAACATAGCACTTCGACTGCGCTCAGTGTGACAAAAAAACTAAATATGCCTGAAATTAAAGAAATAGAATTAAGAAGCGAAGAAGTACAAGAAATCTTGACGCGTGTTCCTCATTGGATGATTCGTTGGGGGAATGTTGTCATACTATTGTTACTTTTTTTAGTATTTTTGGTTTCCTGGTTTGTAAAATATCCTGATATCATTGTAACTGAAATCGTCATCACTACCCAAATTCCACCGGAAAAATTAATTGCTAGAACTTCGGGAAGAATAGAAGCTATTTTAATTGAGGATAAAGAAAATATTTCGAAGAATACGCCATTAGCAATAATAGAAAATGCGGCAAATTATAAAGATATTTTTCTTTTAAAAAGTATAGTTGATACTATTAATTTGGATAAAACTTCATTTCCATTTCATTTGCTCAAAACAACTCAACTAGGTGAAGTTGAAAGTTCTTTTGCTTTATTTCAAAAAGAATATATTGCTGATGAGCTTAATTCAAAATTACAACCCTACAAAGTTGAGAATAATGCACAAAACTATGAAGGTCAACAATTGAAAGAGCGTTTGATGTTATTAGTAGCACAGAAAGAGATTACTCAGAATGAATTGGTTCTGCAAAAAAACGACTTGGAACGTTATGAGAATTTGTTCAAAAAAGGAATTATTGCAGCGCAGGAAATAGAAAAGCAACGGTTACAGTATTTGCAAGCAGAAAAGAATTATAAAAGCTTATTGAGTTCTGTTTCTCAAATGAAATCTTCTTTGAATGATTTGAATAGAACAACCAAAACAACTAAAATAAACGAGACCAAAGAAACTGTAATCCTTGAGCGAAATTTATTTCAGTCTTTTTATGAATTAAAAAAAGTAATTAAAAATTGGGAATTGAATTATGTTTTACGTTCTTCTATCGAAGGAAGAGTAACTTTTCTTCAAATATGGACGGAAAATCAAACGGTAAATGCTGGAGACAATGTATTTGCAATAATCCCATCCGTTGGTAAAAATTATTTGGGTAAAGTTAAAGCTCCAGCTCAAAACTCTGGGAAAATAAAAGTTGGTCAAGAGGTAAATATTCGTTTATCTAATTTCCCAGATCGTGAATTTGGAATGCTAAAAGGAAAAATTAGCGCCATTTCCTTAACTCCAGATAAAGAAGGAAATCTTTTAATCGATGTTTCATTGCCAGAAGGTTTAAAAACTTCTTATAAAAAGCAAATCACATTTCAACAAGAAATGTCTGGTTCGGCTGAAATAGTTACTGAAGATTTACGATTGATAGAACGATTATTGTATCAGTTTAGGGATGTTTTTAGGAGATAAGTTTCTAAAACAACCCGTTTAACTCGGCATCAATTCTATTGATAATCATTCCTAAATCTTCGGGATTGTTGACAAAATCGATATCATCAACATCAATGATTAATAATTTCCCTTTTTCATAAGTACTAATCCAAGCTTCATAGCGTTCGTTCAATCGGCTCAGGTAATCAATCGAAATCGAGTTTTCATAATCGCGTCCGCGTTTGTGAATTTGTCCCACAAGATTTGGGATGGAACTTCGCAAATAGATTAACAAATCCGGTGCGCCAACCAATCCTTCCATTAATTCGAATAGCGAGGTATAGTTTTCAAAATCGCGATTGGTCATTAAACCCATTGCGTGAAGATTGGGTGCAAAAATGTGTGCATCTTCATAGATTGTTCGGTCTTGGATGATGTTTTTTCCGCTTTCTCGAATTTGCAAAACCTGACGAAATCTGCTGTTGAGGAAATAAATTTGCAAATTGAAACTCCAGCGTTCCATTTGATGATAAAAATCGTCCAAATAAGGATTGTCAACTACATCTTCAAAATGAGGTTCCCATTTAAAATGTTTTGCCAAATATTTTGTCAAAGTTGTCTTTCCTGCACCGATGTTTCCTGCGACTGCTATATGCATTATGGTATTTTTATTTTATAATTCTTAATTTCTTGGCTGGTAAAAATAGATAAAATTTGGTCTTTGTAATAAAAATTTCCAAACGAATTCTCAACAATTTCTATTTCTATCACCGATTGGGTTTTGGTATTCAAGTAGTATAATTTTACTCCAACTGAAAATAGGAGCTTTTCATTATCAATGATTTGAATGTTTTCAAAGGCAGGAATATTGCCTAAGAGCGTCTTTTTTCCAAAGATATCGCAGGAAAACCAATTGTTGTATTCGTCAATCCAATAGAACGTATTGAAATCGGTTTGATAAAATTTAATTTCGTGTTCTATCGGAATGGGTAATTCTTTCACGGTGTTTTTTAGGTAATCAAAAAGAATTAATTTTTGAGTAATGGCATTGTAAATCCAAAACTGATTTTGTCCTGCCAAACCAATTTTTGAAATGATTAAGGAATTGTTTATTTCGGTAAAGTCTATTTTCCTAATTTCATTCAGCTGATTATCGAGCATAATGGCTGTATTGAATTGCTCGTAAAACAAGACAATTTGCAAGGGATTAATAATGTCAACCGAAGTGATTTTTCCTAGCGGAAGGTTTTTGTATTCCCAAGTTTGGTTTCCAGATTGTTTTACAAAAACATTATTTTTTATGAAATAGCTATTTCTAAAATTATCTAAACCACAATAAAAATCAGCCGAAGATGAAGTTTCTTGTTCCAAAACTGTTTTAATGCGTTGAGCATAACCAACAATTGGCATTGTAAAAAGCACTATAAAAAGACAAAAAAATATTCTCTTACTCATACAGCTAATTTAATTAAACTAAATCAATTTTATGCAGTCTTATAATTTTTAACAAAACTTTGGTAACACTTTACTTAAACAATCGTCATATTTGTTATCGAAATGACAAAAATAATCTAAAAATGAAAAAGTTTTTCTTCCTACTAACTGTTTTACTAACAACAGTTTCATTTGCTCAAAAAGAGTTTCAAGGCATGGCAGTTTATGAATCCAAAACCAGTACTGCCGATTTCAAATCCCGATTTGAGGCAAACAAAGAAATTACTCCAGATATGCAAAAAATGATTGAAGAACGTATGAAGAAAATGTTTGAAAAAACATTCATTTTGAATTTCGATAAATCAGCTTCTATATATAAGGAAGAAGAAAGACTTGATGCTCCGGGACAAGGACAAGGCGCAATGCGTATGATGTCGTCGTTTATAGGTGGCGGCGGAACGCATTATAAAAATGTAAAGGAAAAAATTTATAAAGTTGACAAAGAATTTATGGGAAAAGAATTTTTGGTAAAAGATTCTTTAACAAACTATAATTGGCAGATGAGTGGTGAAACTAGAGTAATTGGCGGTTATAATTGTTTTAAGGCAACAGCTGTAATTCCAGCTAGTAAAACTGATTTTAGAAATTTCCGTCCAAAGCGAAATGACGATAAAAAAGACGAAAAGCCTATAGAAGAAGCTAAAAAAACCAGTTTTTTAGACGAGGTAGATTTGCCAAATGAAATCACAATTACGGCTTGGTACACGCCAGAAATTCCAGTGAGTCAAGGTCCAGAAGGTTATTGGGGTTTGCCAGGTTTAATTCTTGAAGTTAATAATGGAAAAACGACCATACTTTGTTCTAAAGTAGTTTTAAATCCAAAAGATAAAGCCGATATCAAAGCTCCAACTACAGGAAAAGAAGTTTCTCAAAAAGAATATGATGAAACGGTGACCAAGAAAATGGAAGAGATGAGCGAAATGGGTGGACGCGGTGGTTTTCAAATGAGAACAGGACGATAAAAAGTCTCTAGCATGTCAATTTATATCCTTGACTTCTAATGTTAATGATTTGAATTGTTGTATCGAGACTTAATTTTTTTCTGAGCTTAGTAATAAATACATCCATACTTCTGCCGGAGAAAAAATCGGTAGTATTCCAAATTTTTTTCAAAATCACTTCTCTGTCAATAATTTCATTTTTGTTTTCAATCAATAATTGTAATAAAGCTGTCTCTCGATGGGTAAGGTTTTCTACTGTATAATTGTGAACGAGTAGTTGTTTTATTGGATAGAATAAATAGTTACCAATGGCAATTGTGTCTTCATTGGTTTTATTTTCAATTCTGCCCAGTAGCGATTGCATCCGAACAATTAATTCTTCCATGCTAAAGGGTTTTTTCAAATAGTCATTACCTCCAAATGCAAATCCATCAACCACATCTTGCGTTTGCGACTTGGCAGTTAAAAAAATGATTGGCACATTTTTATTTATTTTTCTAACATCTTTGGCAACAGAAAAACCATCTTTTAAAGGCATCATTACATCAAGAACCAAAATATCTGGATTTTCTTTTAAGAAAAAATCAAAGGCTTCTTCACCATTTTTTCCGTGAATAACCTCGAAGTTTCGTGTTTCTAAACTTTCTTTTATAATTTGTGCCAATGCTAGCTCATCTTCGGCTAGTAAAACTCTGATTTTAGTACTCATTTGGCAATGTTATTTTAAATAAAGTTGGATTTGAATTTGACACTAATTCAAGTGAACCACCATGTTTTTCTATAATTTTTTTCGAATAATATAAGCCAATTCCAAATCCTTTTACATTGTGAATGTTTCCTTTTGGAATGCGATAAAACTTTTCGAATATTTTTTCTTTATGAATTTTGTCAATTCCAAACCCGTTATCTTCAATCAAAATTGTATTTTGGATTTTGTCACAATTTACGGAAATCTTAATTTCATTTCCGCCATATTTTACTGCGTTATCAATGATATTCGAAAAAACATTTTCTAGATGAAAATTATCAACATTGGCATAAATTTCGAAAGTTTTTGTTTCTAATACAATATTTTTCTCTTGAAAATTTAATTGGTGTTTTTCGATGCAGTTTTGTAATAATAAAATCAGATTTGTTTTTTCTTTTTTTATAGATAATTGATTTGTTTCTAGTGTTGCCGTTTCTAATAATCGTTCGACCATTTCTTCCAATTTTTTGAGCTGATTACCTGATATTTCTAAATACCTATTTGTTTTTTCTACGTCTTTTTCTGTATTAAAACTTTTTATTCCTTCAATAGCTGTTCCGATTGTGGTAATTGGCGTTTTGAATTCATGAGTGATATTGCTAATCAAATCATTTTTTATTTCATCTATTTTTTTCTGCTTATTGATGGTTTTTAACAGATAAAGTAAGCAAGTAATTATCGATAATGACAATACTAACGAAAGCAAAATCTCTGATAAACTTCTTTTTAATACCAATGCTACTGGATTTGAAAACTGTATTGCGATTTCTTCTTTTTTGGGTAAATATGCTGATTTTGATATACTTTTCAATGACAAAGAACCTTTTTTATTGGTTTGAAAAGTGTTGTATAAGGTATCACATTTATAATGTTGAAGCTGATAATCAATAAGTATGTTTTTTCTTTTTAGTTCTTTTTCTAAAGCAGTGCTTAAGGCTTTAAACTCGATAGTATCTTGAATCATTGAAATAACAATCTTATTGGCAAGATTTTTAAGAGCCATGATGCTGTCTGTGTCTTTCTTTCCTTTAAAAACACTTATCGCTTTGATTGAAGTTGGCTCGATTTCTTTAAAAGAAACTTTTGATGAACTTAATGTTGTCTCGTTTGAAATAATTTGATTTTCAATTTGCCTTTTTATAGAGTCGCTTATTTTTTTATTGGTTTTTAAATCTGATTTTATTTCTACGCTTACTAAAGTGGAAGTTGTATCCAGTTTTGAACCTATACTATTTTCTTTCTGTTTTGGGATATTTTTAAATGCCGATTTTATGTCAACCGATTCAAAAAACTGATCTGAGTTTACCTGCTTATCATTATTTACAAAGGCTACAAAATTATCTTTTAAATAATCAACATAATAATACTCAATACTTTTGTCCAAAGCACTCTGTACTTCCGAAATCAATCTTGTTTTATTTTGATTATAGTTTTTTATATTCCAAAACACCTGAAGTCCAATGGTGGCAACAATTGTTGTAGAAATAAATAAAATTAGATAAAAGTTTTTTTTTCTTTTCATATATCAAAAATAGTAACAAAAGAAGTTTAATTGTCAACGTTAACAAACGTTAACTTTATTTAACAATTTGTATGGTTTATTATATTTTATTTTGTACCATTAAACATCAATTTATAAAAATATGAATACGAATTTAACTAAAAGAGCATTAGCCGTTTTATTACTAGCTACAAGTGTAATTACTGCACAAGAGTTTCATGGAAAAGCAGAGTACTTTTCTAAAAGAATTATGAAGAAAGTAACGGAGCAAGTGACTGAGAAAATTGAGATGAAAAATAATCCTGAACTTCAAGGGTTGTTAGAAGAAGCAATGAAAAAAGCATCAGAGAAACAATACGTGCTTATTTTTAATAAAATTGAGTGTCTATATGAAGAAGAACAAAAATTGGACAAACCTGAAGCAAATAATGGAATGTCAGTTACAGTAAGTTTTTCAAGTGCTGGAAAAAAGTATCTTAATTTGAAAGACAAAAATAGTATTGTTGAAGACAATATTTTTGGAAAGGAGTTCCTAGTAGTTGAGCCATTAGTAAAACCGGAATGGAAACTTATTGATGAAACGAAAAAAATTGGCGAGTATAATTGTTTTAAAGCCGAATTAGTCATTCCAGTTAGCGAAAAGCAAAAAAAAGAATATGAAGAGTTTTTGAAAAAAGAAGAAAAAAAACCAGCACTTTTCAAAATAGAAAAGCCAGAAGATAAAATAGTAACGGCATGGTATTCACCAGAAATTCCAGTAAGTTTTGGTCCAGATAATTATTGGGGTTTACCAGGATTGATTCTTGAAGTTAATGATGGAGATAATATGCTTCTTTGCTCTAAGGTAGTTTTAACTAATAAAGAAAAAACAGAAATAAAAGCGCCAACAAATGGAAAAAAAATAACTCAAAAAAAGTTTGACGAAATTCTAAAGAAAAAAACGGAAAGTATGCAAAATGAAGATGGAGTTATTATCTTTCAACAATAATCAAATTATTTTGTAAGTCAAAAAAATGAAAAAATCTATCCTATCTTTATTTCTATTAATTTCAACAATTTCTTTTTCTCAAACGGTTCGTTTTGAAGGTATTATTCAAGATGATAGCAAAGCACCGCTAGAAATGGCAAATGTTATGGCAATGAACCAAACCACCAAAGCCATGGATGCGTATGCAATCACAAACGACAAAGGGAAATTTTTACTAAACCTAAAATCCAATTCGACTTATACCATTAAGTTGAGTTATTTGGGAATGCAAAACAAAGAAATCACCATTACAACACAAGGAGAAAATATTACTCAAAACATCACTATGGAAAGTGGTGGAATTGAACTTCAAGGTGTTGAAATTGTTCGAGAAATGCCAGTTTCGATAAAAGGTGATACGATTGTCTATAATTCAGACTCTTTTACAACCGGAACAGAAAGAAAATTAGAAGATGTTCTTAAGAAACTTCCTGGAGTTGAAGTAGATGCTGATGGTCAAGTAAAAGTAGAAGGGAAATCGGTAACGAAGTTGATGGTAGAAGGAAAAGATTTTTTTGATGGCGATACCAAATTAGGTGTAAAAAACATTCCTGCCGATGCGATTGATAAAGTTCAAGTACTTCGTAATTACAACGAAAACTCCATCATGAAAGGCGTTGAAAACAACCAAGACAATTTAGCAATGAACATCAAACTGAAAGAAGGAAAGAAGAACTTTTGGTTTGGTGACATGACAGCTGGAATTGGTGTTGGACATGACGATACGCGTTATGCTATAGCACCAAAAGCGTTTTACTATAGTCCAAAATACAGTCTTAATATTATGGGAAATAGTAATAATGTAGGTCAACAAGCGTTTACTATTCAAGATTATTTCAGGTTTAGTGGCGGTTTCAGAAATATTATGGGTAAAGGTGGCGGAGGCATTATTTTAGATAGTAATTCACTTGGAATTAGCTTTTTTCAAGATAACAGAGTTAAGGAAATTGAATCGCATTTTGGAGCAACCAATTTTTCGTACAATCCATCAAAAAGCTGGAGTTTAAGTGGATTTGCAATTGCAACTTCTACTTTGGTTGATACCGAAACAGCTTCAACGGTTAATATTTTGCTGCCAAACTCTACTGATATTTCATCCACCGAAGTTAGAGACGATACCGGAAGTCAAAAAAACAATTTAGGATTATTCAAGTTGAGTACAACCTATAAACCTACGTCGAAGTTTCAATTGGATTATGATATTTTAACCCGAATTTCAGCTCAAAGAGAAAACAACGAGTTGCAACGTCAAGTCTTTAATTATATTTCAGGAATTGATACCGATGAAAGTGTTTTAACTTCCAAAAAACAAGATCCTGTTAATATCAATCAAAACTTGAGTTTTTATTATACACCAACAGAAAAACACGTTTTTGCTTTTGAAAGTCAGCATTTGTATCAAAACGAAGATCCTTTGTACAACGCCAATTTAGAGTTTCAGCCTTTTGATTTTTTTGGTTATAATCAAACGCAAAATCGAAATGATATTACGCAAAGTCGTTTTATCAAAACTAATAAACTCGATAGTAGATTGGATTATTATTATGTGTTGACACCAAAAACGAATTTGAATTTTACGTTAGCTAATTCTTATGTATATCAAAGTTTGAACTCATCCATTTTTCAACGATTGGATGACGGAAGTATTAATAATTTGAATGTTGCCGAAAACAATAACGACGCAAGTTATCGCTTTAATGATACTTATCTTGGATTTCACATTAAATGGTTAACGGGTAAATTCACGTTTACGCCCGGAGTTACTTTACATCGCTTTGATTTAAAAAACACCCAATTAGGAACCGATGTAAATCAAGATATATTTCGTTTGTTACCCGATTTTAATATGATTTACCAAATCAAAAAATCAGAATCGTTGACCTATAATTTTGGATTGACTAATAATTTTACTAATATCAACAATTATGCTTTAGGTACAATTTTCAACAGCTACAGCAGTTTGTTCTCAGGAAATCGCGATTTGACCAATTCGATAATGCAAAGTCATTCTTTGAATTACCAAAAGTTCAATATGTTTAATTTTGAAAATTTTGGAGCAAATTTGAGTTATACAAGAACAGTTGATGCAATCAAATCAAGAGCTTTATTTGAAGGTGTAAATCAAATTGGTGCACCCATTAATTCGCCATTTGGTGACGAGAATTTTTCAGCAAGTGGAAGATATGGTCGCTCTTTTTCGAAATATTACAAAGCTAATTTAAGCGCAAGTGTTAACTGGAGTAAGTTTTATAATATTCAAGTGAATCCTATAAATAATGCAGAAAATGTTGTTGATACCGAAAGTTTTACTCAAAATTACCGCTTAAGCGCATCGACCAATTTTAAGAATTTGCCTAATTTAGAATTGGGATATTCTTATTCGGTAAACCAATATCCAAATGATAATTTCTACACCGATAGTCCAACGGCTAAACTGGATTATTTCTTCCTGAAAAGCTTTTCATTTTTAGCCGAATATGAGTTTTTTCATTACTATAACAAAGCCAAAACCGTTGATCAAGAATACGACTTTTTATCAGCAAGTTTGACCTATCAAAAAACAAAAGCCAGTCATTGGGAATACAAAGTAGCAGCAACCAACTTGCTAAATACAACAGCTCTAAACGACGATAATTTTTCGCAGTTTTCCACTCGAAATTCACAATATAGAGTACAACCACGATACATTATTTTTAGTATGAAATATAATTTATAGAAAAAAAGCCAGTTAAATACTGGCTTTTTTATTGTATTACCATCTACAACGATTGGGTGATGAGGTTTGTATTTTGCGAAAGGAAAGGTATTTGTACCACCATTTTGTTTCAGTAAATGGAGATTTTCTAATATCTTCAAAATGCTCTTTTTTTCCTTTGTAGATTAAAGTACAAGGGATAGGTTTGTTAAATTTTCGTGACCAATAATTAACTAAAAATCTAAATTCAGCAACAGGAATTTTAAATCCGTTAAAATTTTCTTTTATGAAAGGATTATTTATAAAAACGATATGAACATTATCTTCTTCAAAATCAAAAAGTTTTGTTTTTTTAGTGTCAATTAGCAAATGGTTATTTCGACTTTTTTCTGTCACAAGATTACTGAACATGGTAAGATTTCCAGCATTTCCTAATCCGATGTAGCTTTTTAATGTCCATAGACTAATTAAAATTGAAATAGAAAATAATGGAATAAAATATTCTTTTTTGAATGAAAATGTCTTTACAGGTGTATTTTTGAAATAAGTGTAAATAAATCCAAAAAAACCAATATTGAAAAGTAGACCTTGGATAAATCGATGTCTGATATCTTCAATTTTAGAAAAATGAAGTAAATGATATCCAACAACGGCTATTATAATGAAAATAAGATACAATTGAAGAGAGTTTACTAATTTTTGCGGAATATTATTTTGTTTAAAATCAATTGTACAACCTATCAATAGAAACAAAGCCATAGCACTAAAGTCTGCAAAAACCGACAACGATAAATAGCTGTGAAAAAGAAGTAAAGTAATGATAGTGTATTTTCTGGTTTTAGAATGGAGAATTCCAAAAGGAATAATACATTCTACTATTAGGGTTGAAATTTGGAAAAACCTTGATAAACTTGGTTTTACTATAAAATCTACATTAAATAAGTTTGAGATAGTAAATTCATTTATACCATTAACACAGCTCACACAAGGGTTGAAAAAATCGGTATTTAGTTTATGGAAACCAGTGTAAAAATAAATTGTTACTGTAGCAATTCTAAAACAATAAGAGGTCAAATCATGATTTATGAAGTAATTTTTTTTGAAAAGCTTTACTGTCAAGAGACAAAAAATAAGCAATGAAAAAAATAGTAATAAAGTTGAGTGATTTCCAATTCTAGGAAAAACTAATATCAATAAAGAGATTGAAATGAGGATGTTACAGAAAACGCCCCACCATTTTTTATAGTCAATTATAGTTACTATAAGAAAAAATAAAAGCAATATCATTACTGTTGGATTCTTGTAAATCAATTTGTGAAAATTCATTACAATCGCCCCATTGAATAGTGTCAAGAGAAGGAGAAAACTTGAACCAATTTGAATTTTATTTTTTATATTTTCTAGAAATTTTATCATTACAATAGTTGATGATGCAAGGTAATAAAAAAACCATCTTATTTTTTAAGATGGTTTACTATTACTTTATTTTAGAAATCGATTAAATCCCAAAAGTTGCTTTTACTTGATCAACAAAATCCAATTTTTCCCAAGTAAACAATTCAACTGTTACGACTTTTGGTTCACCATTTGGCAATTGAAAAGTTTTAGTAACCGTTTCAGGTGTTCTTCCCATGTGTCCATAAGCAGCAGTTTCGCTGTAAATAGGATTTCTCAATTTCAATCTTTGCTCAATAAAATACGGACGCATATCAAAGATAGCTTCTACTTTTTTACTGATTTCTCCGTCAGTTAAATTCACTTTCGAAGTTCCATAAGTAACAACGTTAATAGAAGTTGGTTTAGCAACTCCAATAGCATAAGAAACCTGAACTAAAATTTCGTCAGCAACTCCAGCAGCAACCAAGTTTTTAGCAATATGACGTGTAGCATAAGCCGCACTTCTATCTACTTTACTTGGATCTTTTCCAGAAAATGCACCACCACCATGAGCACCTTTTCCTCCGTAAGTATCAACAATAATTTTTCTTCCTGTTAAACCAGTATCTCCGTGTGGTCCACCAATTACAAATTTTCCAGTTGGATTAATGTGATAAGTAATATTGTCATTAAATAAATGAGCATATTGAGGATATTTTGCCTTAACTCTAGGAATCAAAATAGAAACCAAATCCGATTTAATTTTAGCCAACATTGCCGCTTCTTCATCAAAATCGTCGTGTTGTGTAGAAATTACAATTGCATCAATTCGTTGCGGTTTGTTGTCATCAGAATATTCTAAAGTAACTTGCGATTTAGCATCTGGACGTAAATAAGTAATTTCAGAATTTTCTCTTCTCAAAGTAGCTAATTCTCTCAACAAAGCATGAGATAAATCCAATGCCAATGGCATATAATTTTCAGTTTCGTTAGTTGCGTAACCAAACATCATTCCTTGATCTCCAGCACCTTGTTCTTCTTTGCTTGCTCTATCAACACCTTGATTAATGTCTGCCGATTGCTCGTGAATTGCAGAAAGAATTCCACAAGAATTTGCCTCAAACATATATTCGCTTTTCGTGTAACCAATTTTTCTAATTACTTCTCTAGCAATGTTTTGAACATCTAAATAAGTGTTCGATTTTACTTCACCAGCCAAAATTACTTGACCAGTAGTAACTAAAGTTTCACAAGCCACTTTTGACTCAGCATCAAATGCTAAAAAGTTATCGATTAATGCATCAGAAATTTGATCTGCAATTTTGTCTGGATGTCCTTCACTAACTGACTCTGACGTAAATAAATAAGCCATACTATAATTTAATTTTAAATTAATTTTTATGACGAAAAATTCTAATTGCGGGAAAAAATACTAAAGGAGAGTTTCTGCTTTAGCATTTTTTAATGAGGTTGCAATCAGTTCAAATTTTTCCTCTTGATTTCGGGTGCAAATGTATAAAGACTATTTCTAATAGAAAAAACAATTTTACTTTTTTTGAATTATTTATGATTTTTTGAAAAATCTAAATACGTAGTATTTAAATATATAATAAAAACTTTCAAATGTTAAATTTTCAGATTTTATTTTTTTTATTCAAAAAAACTTCTGAAGTTTGCTCCATCAAAAACAAAGAAAAATGAATTTAATTATGTGCAATATGTGTTGTATGATGTGGAAACTTCCGCAGAGTATTTCTATTGCATAATTTTAATTTTTTAAAATATATCCAAATGAAACCTCTGCAAACCGCAGAGGTTTTTTTTGCTCTGAATTTATTTCAGAATTTGAAGAAAAAAGATAATAAACAGTTCAAGTAAATTTACATTAACAAAAACAAGAATGATAACAGTAGGCAAAAATATGATGATGAACAAAATGATGCGCATGATGATGTGTTGCATTTATATTCCCTGTTGCCAAAAGCATAAGACTTAATCGTAGTTATATCTATATTTTAAAAGTCCTTTTGGTAGCCATCCAAAAGGACTTTTTTTATTCAATAATGTTTTTCACACAGGTATTTCGTCTAAGCTCAATATAAACTAAAGTCGAAGTGTTTATCAAAAAAAAATAACAATCTAAATATTTAATAATCTAAAATTCTAAAAAAATGAGTACACAAAAATTTTCAACCAACGCACTTCACGCAGGACACGATGTTACTAAAAATGCAGGAACTAGAGCGGTTCCAATTTATCAAACATCATCGTATGTTTTTAACAATTCAGACCACGCAGCCAATCTTTTTGGACTTGCCGAAGCCGGATTTATCTACACCAGATTAAACAACCCGACCAACGACATTCTAGAACAACGTCTAGCAAAGTTAGAAGGCGGAATTGGCGCAGTCGTTACCGCATCGGGAACAGCTGCCATTGCAACCACATTTTTAACTTTATTAAAAGCTGGAGATCATATCGTTGCATCCAACAGTTTGTATGGTGGAACATACAATTTACTAAAAGTAACCTTACCACGATTAGGCATCACAACAACGTTTGTTGATCCTTCAAATCCAGAAAATTTCACAAAAGCATCGCAAGAAAATACAAGAGCGTATTTTGTAGAAAGTCTAGGAAATCCAAAACTTGACGTACTCGATTTAGAAGCCATTTCTAAAGAAGCAAAAGCTTTTAAAGTGCCTTT
Source organism: Flavobacterium macrobrachii (assembly GCF_014486675.1). Taxonomy (GTDB): domain Bacteria; phylum Bacteroidota; class Bacteroidia; order Flavobacteriales; family Flavobacteriaceae; genus Flavobacterium; species Flavobacterium macrobrachii. The sequence continues at coordinate 29,863 of NZ_JACTAC010000015.1, read as the reverse complement.
TATTGTGGACAATACTGTGGCAACGCCTTATTTGTTAAACCCAATTAATTATGGTGCTGACATCGTTATTCACTCACTTACAAAGTACATCACAGGAAACGGAACGTCACTTGGTGGCGTAATCATCGATGCAGGAAACTTCGATTGGAGCAACGGAAAATTCCCAGAATTTACAGAACCTTCAGCTGGATATCATGGCTTGAAATACTACGAAGTACTTGGTGCAGCGTCATTTATTGCTAAAATACGAATTGAAGGTTTGCGCGATTTTGGTGCTGCTTTAAGTCCGTTTAACGCTTTTCAAACCATTCAAGGATTGGAAACTTTAGAAATCAGAATTAAAAAACATTCCGAAAATGCTTTGGCTTTAGCCGAGTGGTTGCAAGCTCAAGAAGAAGTTGCTTGGGTAAACTATCCGGGTTTAACAACTTCAAAATATAAAGAATTGGCGGATAAATATTTGCCAGAAGGAAAAAGCGGTATTGTAACTTTTGGATTAAAAGGCGGTTTTGATGCGGCGAAAAAAGTTGCAGATGAAACAAAATTATTCTCGCTTTTAGCCAATATTGGTGATACAAAATCATTGATAATTCATCCAGCAAGTACCACACACCAACAATTATCAGATGTTGAGCAAGAAACAACAGGAGTTTCTAAAGATTTAATCCGTCTTTCAGTTGGTTTAGAAGATATCGACGATTTGAAAACCGATTTAAAAAAAGCTTTTGTAGCACTTTCAGTATCAAAATTAGTATAATCCAACAATTGAACTGGCAAATTTAACCAAGTAGTTTAGTATAAAGTAGTACATACAAAAAAATGGAAAACAGAATAAAGGAAATAGTAAACAAATCAGAGAAGATTAATGATAGCATACTTGAAATCAGTAAAAATTTTCCTGAAAACATCGTTTTTTCTACCAGTTTCGGGATTGAAGATCAAGTAATTTCACATGCCATTTTTTCTCAAAACATTACTAACATTGCTGTTTTTACTTTAGATACGGGGAGATTATTTCCGGAAACATATGCTGTTTGGGACAAAACATTATTACAGTATAAGGCAACTATTAAAGCTTATTATCCAAATAATGACAAAGTTGAAAATTATGTAAATACAAATAGTATCAACGCATTTTACAATTCGGTTGAATTAAGAAAAGAATGTTGCTTTATTAGAAAAGTAGAACCATTAAATCGCGCGCTTCAAGGTGCAAAAATATGGATTACGGGTTTAAGAGCGGAGCAATCTGAAAACAGAAATTCAATTCAAAAACTGGAATGGGACGAACAACGGCAACTGTATAAATACAATCCGTTATTAAATTGGACAACAGCTGAGGTTGTAAACTATTTAAAAAAACATGGTGTTCCCTATAACACGCTTCATGACAGCAATTTTGTGAGTATTGGTTGCGCACCCTGCACAAGAGCTTTAAAAGAAGGAGAAGATTTTAGAGCCGGTCGATGGTGGTGGGAAGATCAATCAAAAAAAGAATGTGGTTTACACAGATAATTTAGAAATAGAAAAAGAATAAAAATGTCAAATTCAAATCATTATTTAGAACAACTGGAAAACGAAGCAATCTATATTCTTAGAGAAACAGCGTCTCAATTTGAAAAACCAGCTTTGTTGTTTTCGGGAGGAAAAGATTCAATTGTTTTGGTGCATTTAGCCTTAAAAGCATTTCGCCCTGGGAAATTCCCTTTTCCATTAGTACATATTGATACGGGTCATAATTTTCCTGAAGCCATTGAATTTAGAGATTATTTGGCTAATAAAATTGGTGAGAAATTAATTGTAGCTTCAGTTGAAGACAGTATAAAAAAATACAATTTAAAAGAAACTGCGGGTCGTTTTCCTTCCAGAAATGCATTGCAAACCTACGCGCTTTTGGATGCTATCGAAGAAAATGAATTTGATGCTTGTATTGGTGGAGCCAGAAGAGACGAAGAAAAGGCAAGAGCTAAAGAGCGTATTTTTTCTGTTAGAGATGATTTTGGGCAATGGGATCCAAAGTTACAACGCCCGGAATTATGGGATATCTTAAATGGTAAAGTTCAAAAAGGGCATAATGTACGTGTGTTTCCAATTAGTAATTGGACCGAACTTGATGTTTGGAACTACATTCAAAAGTATGACATCGAACTACCTAATTTGTATTTCGCTCATGACCGGGAATGCATCGTTCACCAAGATAAATTGGTAGCTACGTCTCAATTTATCCAACCGCTTCAAGGCGATAAAGTTGTTGTTGAACGCGTTCGATACAGAACGGTTGGTGATATGACCTGTACGGCAGCGGTTCCATCAAACGCAAATTCTATTCAAGATATTATTGATGATATTATTCAAACCAGAATTAGCGAAAGAGGACAAACGCGTTTAGATGATCAATTGTCGGAAGCAGCAATGGAAGACCGAAAAAAACAAGGATACTTTTAATTTTTTCATAAACAATAAAGTAAAATGAACACATTACGATTTATAACAGCAGGAAATGTTGACGACGGAAAAAGCACCTTAATCGGAAGGCTATTATATGATTCTGATAGTATACACACCGATCAATTGGGCGTTTTACAGAAACAAACCAAACAAGAAGGGGTTGATATTGATTTATCTTTAGTTACAGACGGACTTAGAGCTGAACGAGAACAGGGAATTACGATTGATGTAGCGTATAAATATTTTTCTACCAAAAAAAGAAAATTCATAATCGCAGATGCACCGGGTCATGAGCAATATACTCGAAACATGATTACAGGAGCTTCAAATTCTGATTTGATTATTATTCTTGTTGATGCGCGAAAGGGAATTACCGAACAAACAAAACGTCATGCCAGTATTGGTTCATTAATGGGAATTAAAAAAGCAATTATTGCAATTAATAAAATTGATTTGGTTAATTATTCTGAAGAAATTTTCAATCAAATTCGAAATTATTTTGAAAAATTAAAATCAGAGCTGAACTATAATGAGATAAAATACATTCCAGTTAGTGCTTTAGTTGGCGACAATATTGTTACACTTTCCGAAAATACTCCTTGGTATTACGGTAAAGCTTTATTAGAAACTTTAGAATCTATTGAAACCGATACTACAATCAATTTAGATTCTCGTTTTCAAGTACAATGGGTGATTCGTCCAAAAGATGAAGAAAATCATGATTATCGAGGTTATGCAGGATTGGTTCTCAGCGGAAGTTATAAAGTTGGTGATGTGGTCACCATTTTACCAGCTAAAATTACAACTTCAATAGTAAAAATTGAGCGCAATTTAGAAACTATTGAAATAGCAAAAGCAGGAGATAATGTTGTATTGCATTTTGAAAACAATATAGATATTAGTCGTGGAGATTCAGTTTATTTATCCAATCAATTACCAGTAGAATCTAATCAGATTAACAGTTGGATATCATGGTTAGACACAACACAACTTCAATTAGGAAAAACCTATTTACTGCAACATCGTTACAAAAATGTTCGTGTTAAAGTGCAATCTATTAACCAAAAATGGAATATCAACGAATGGCAATTCACGGATGCCAACGAAATAAAGTTGAACGATATCGCTCAAATTACGTTAAAAGCCAATCAACCCTTGTTTTATGATTCATTCGATAAAAACCCAAAATCAGGAAATGCCATTTTGATAGATGAAACTACATTCAATACTGTTGGAGCATTAATGTTTTTAAATAATTAATAATATGAGCCAAACCAATAGCAATAGCATCATTTTGTTTCAAAAAAATCTTTTAGAAGAAAGGAATTTTATTGACAAATCAAAAGCCGAAAATTGGTTAGAACAATTATTTGCATGGTTGTTTTGCACTAATCAAGAATGTGTGGATTTTGATTTATTTCTTCAAAAAGAAACCCAGTTGAAAACTGATTTCGAATTGATTTTGTCTCAAGTACAAGTTGGTGATAAAGATTTAGTTAATGATTTTTTTAATAGTTTGTTAGATATCTATACTGATTTAGCTTCTGACTTGCAAGCCATATTAAATTTCGACCCAGCTGCAAAATCAAGAAGTGAGATTCTTTTATCGTATCCGGGTTTTTTTGCCATTTTCGTTTACCGAATAGCTAATAAACTATGGGAGTTCAAAATCCCCGTTTTACCCAGAGTTCTTTCTGAATATGCACATAGTAAAACAGGTATCGATATCCATCCGGCGGCAACTATAGGCAAACAATTTTTTATTGATCATGGTACCGGAGTTGTTATTGGTGAAACTGCAAAAATTGGGAAAAATGTAAAAATTTATCAAGGTGTAACCTTAGGTGCTTTAAGTGTGAGCAAAGACAAAGCAAATGAAAAAAGACATCCAACCATTGAAGATGACGTAATCATTTATGCCAATGCTACCATTTTAGGAGGAAATACAACCATTGGTAAAGGAGCAATTATTGGTGGAAATGTATGGATTACTGAAACAATTCCCGCTCAATCACTAGTGTATCATAAAAGTGAAATCATTGTTAAAACCAAAATAGAAAATAACGAAATTTTAGATTTCAGCATATAAACATTTAACCGTAAAAAGATGAAAGCAAATACAATTTTAGAAACTATTGGTAATACACCAGTTGTAAAAATCAATAAACTGTTTGGACCAAATAAAAATGTGTTCATTAAGTTAGAACGTAACAATCCCGGAAACAGCATAAAAGATAGAATTGCATTGGCAATGATAGAAGATGCAGAAGCAAAAGGATTATTAAAACCTGATAGCGTTATTATAGAACCAACTTCCGGAAATACAGGTATTGGATTAGCATTAGTTGCTGCCGTAAAAGGTTACAAAGTAATTTTGGTAATGCCCGAATCCATGAGTGTTGAACGTAGAAAATTAATGGAAATTTATGGCGCTACTTTCGATTTAACGCCTCGCGAAAAAGGTATGAAAGGTGCTATTGAAAGAGCTGCAGAATTAGTAAGCCAAACACCAAATGCTTGGTCACCGTCGCAATTTTCAAACACTGCTAATGTAGTTGTGCATCAAAAAACAACTGCGCTAGAAATCTTAGCTGATTTCCCAGACAGATTGGATTATATCATTACAGGTGTTGGAACTGGTGGTCATATTTCAGGTGTTGCCTCAGTTGTAAAAGCAAAGTTTCCAAATGTAAAGATAATAGCTGTTGAACCTGAATTATCTCCTGTATTGAGCGGAGGTTCTCCATCACCACATCCGATACAAGGAATTGGAGCAGGATTCATACCCGATAATTATTACGGAAATCTTATTGATGAGGTAATTCAAGTTTCCAAAGATGATGCTTTTGAATTCACCAGAAAAAGCGCAAAACTTGAAGGTATTTTAGTAGGTATTTCTACTGGAGCATCGCTGGCTGCAGTGGCAAAAAAGATAAGTTCCTTGCCAGATGATGCTGTTGTCTTAACATTCAATTACGATACAGGAGAGCGTTATTTATCAATCGAAGGTTTATTCTAATCAGAAGACATTCATCGAATAAAATTCATCTTTATTTAAAAAAATATAAATGATACAAATAGTCAAAAAAGGGAAAGTGATTTTAGCTGGTGCTGGTCCTGGTGATCCTGATTTAATTAGTCTAAAAGCTTTAAAGTATTTACAAACAGCTGACGTAGTTTTAACCGACAGATTGGTTTCGCCAGTATTAATTGAAAATTATGCTCGAAAAGATGCTACAGTTGTATATGTTGGTAAACAATGCTCAAAAGGAATTCATACGCCACAGCAAGACATCAATGAGTTAATGGTTGAATTTGCACTACAAGGAAAGTTGGTCTTGCGTTTGAAAGGTGGCGATGCATCGCTTTTCTCTAATATTTTAGACGAATTAAAAGTGGTGAAAGAAAATAATATTGCCTATGAAATAATCCCAGGAATTTCTGCCGCGTTTGGAGCAGCCGCTTATACAGGTATTCCTTTAACAGCCCGAGACCATTCAAGAGGTGTTCGTTTTTTGACATTATATGATTTGAATAATATTACGAATCAACAATGGCTAGATTGGTCAACTACAGAGGATACTTTGGTTTTTTACATGAGCGGTCAACGATTAGAAACTTTGACAAAAAAACTTCTGGATAATGGAATTGATACCAGTAAAGGTATCGCAGTAGTCCAACAAGCAACAACGCCAAATCAAAAGACACAAGTTTTTTCTTTTGAGGATTTAAAAACGTCACAATTACCAAATTTTGATTACGTGCCAACGTTATTGATAATTGGCAAAGTGGTGAATTTGCACCATGACTATTCTTGGTTTACCGAGAGTAACAACTTTGAATCTTATTTCGATAATCACAAAAATATTTACCAAGATGCTATCTGAAACTAAACTATCATTATTACAACAATTAGTGCAAAACGCATCCAAAGAAGAAATTATTTGGACCAAAGGCTATTTGACTGGTTTTTTAGATCAAAATCTAATTGCAACATCAAACCCTACAATTGTAGAATCACAAGCGGTTTCTGTAAAACCGTTAATCATTTATGGAACGGAAACGGGAAATTCTAAAAAAGTAGCCTCGCAACTATTAGCCAATTTTAAGAAAAATAAAATTCAGGCAAAATCAGTTGATGTTTTTCAGTTTGATGCTTCTAAACTAGAGAAGGAAACACTTGTATTATTCGTAATGAGTACTCAGGGTGAAGGCGAATTTCCGCAGAATGCCGTTGCTTTTTATGAAAATTTAAAAGCAGCTGATGTAAACTTAAATAAGGTTTCCTATGCTGTTTTAGGTTTAGGAGATACTTCCTATCCTTTATTTTGTAATGCCGGAGTTTTGTTAGACGAAGTATTAGCAGAAAAAGGAGCGCAACGATTACTTCCTTTAGTAAAAGCTGATGTTGATTTTGCAGAAACGGTATCACTTTGGGAATCCGATTTGCAAAAAGTATTTCAAAACCAAGGAAGTTCTGAAGTGGTTTCAAAAACTACCGCAACAGCTTCAACCAAAAAAAAATACACAGGAAGAATTAGCCATAAAGTAGTTCTGAACGATAAAGGTTCCAACAAAGAAACTTATCATATCGAAATAGAATCAGATGATGTAATTGCCTATGAACCAGGTGATGCTTTGGGAGTTTTTCCAAAAAATAAAGAATCCGAAATAAAAGCCATCGCTGACTTTTTTGATGAGGATAATTATTCAATTCTTAGCGATAAAAATATTAAAGGATTATCTAAAAAGTCTTTAGATGCGTTATCCAAAGTATTGGACATTACTATTGATGAAGATAAAACGGACTTATTAGATGTTATTACTAAATACCAACCTAAAAAAGTAAAATTAGAAGAAATAGTTGCTTTACTTCACCCTATTGCCCCAAGATTATATTCTATTTCTTCTTCGTCAGAAGCACATGATGGTCAAGTTCATTTAACGGTAAATCTCAATACATTTAAAGTAGGCGATGAAATAAAATCAGGATTGGCTTCTCAATTTTTAGCGGATTTTCCTTTAGAAACTGAATTGGAGTTTTACATCCATAAAAATCAAAATTTCCGATTACCATCTGAGGATACCGATTTAATAATGATTGGACCGGGAACCGGAATTGCACCATTTAGAAGTTTTTTGGCTCACCGAGACGCAACAGGTGCAGAAGGGAAAAACTGGTTATTCTTTGGCGAGCAACATTTTGTCTTAGATTTTTATTATCAAACCGAAATTCAAGAATGGATAACTACCGGCGTTCTGTCAAAACTTGATACGGCTTTTTCCAGAGATCAGGAACGTAAAATTTATGTACAGGACAGAATTAGAGAAAAAGCAAAAGAATTCAATGCCTGGATAGAAAACGGAGCAAGTATATATATCTGTGGTCAAAAAAATCCAATGAGCCAAGATGTAGAACAAACCATACTAGAAGTAATTGCCTCCGAACGAAATATCACAATTGAAGCAGCGGGTTTAGTTTTAGAAGAATTAGAAAATAAAGGGAAATATCAAAAAGACGTGTATTAATTACGTGGTATAAAAATTAAAAAAGATGAGCGAAAAATTATCTCCAATAGAAGCAATAAAGACCAAAAGCGATGGGCTAAGAGGAACTTTAAAAGAAAGTATCGATCTTGATAATCATACAGGAAATGTGCGTCCAGATGATGAAACACTAGTGAAGTTTCACGGAATGTATGTGCAGGATGATCGTGACAGAAGAGCTGAACGCGCTGCCAAAAAACTAGACAAGTTATATTCATTCATGATTCGATTGCGAATTCCAGGTGGTGTAATCAATGCCAATCAATGGATTGCAACGCACGAAATTTCAGAACAATTTGGAACAGGTACATTAAAGATAACTACTCGTCAAACCGTTCAATTGCATGGCTTGTTAAAACACCAATTACGCCCAACTATTCAAGCATTTAATTCCGCCAAGTTGGATTCCATTGCAGCTTGTGGTGATGTAAATAGAAATGTAATTGCGAGTTCACATCCTCAAATCTCACCACTTCATCAGCAGATACATGAATACGCGGATAAAATATCGACCTTATTACTGCCAAAAACTCAATCGTATTATGAAGTTTTTATCGATGGTGAAAAAATATACGAACGCTCTGCCGAAGCCGATCCTTTGTATGAAGATCGTTATTTGCCAAGAAAGTTCAAAATTGCGATTGCCATACCACCAAGTAACGATGTTGATGTTTTTACCAATGATATAGGATTAATAGCCATTATTGAAAACAATGAATTAAAAGGTTTCAACATAGCTATTGGTGGCGGATTAGCAACGACACACGGGAATGCAAACACATACTCACGATTGGGAAGTATTATTGGTTTTACCGATACCGAAGAAAAAACATTAAAAGCAGTTTACGAAATTTTAACCGTGCAACGTGATTTTGGAAATCGTGTCGACAGAAAATTATCTCGATTGAAATATACGGTTGATAAACTAACTGTTGAAGGTTTCAAAAAGGAATTGGAAAGTAGAGTAGGTTTTAAATTTTTACCAGAGCAACCTTTTCAATTTACCGAAAGAAATGACCGATTTGGTTGGGAACAAAACCATCAGGGAAGTTGGTTTTATACTTTGTTTGTTGAACATGGAGTTGTAAAACCTTATCAAAAACAATTCTTATTTGAAGTGGCCCAACTCAACATTTCTAATTTCATTTTTTCGGGTAATCAAAACCTGATTTTGGGTGAAATAAGTAACGAGAATAAGCCAAAAATTGAAGCCTTACTTAAATCACATGATATAGAAAAACAAGTAAGTGCCCTTCGCAAAAGTTCTATGGCTTGTGTGGCATTACCAACCTGTCCTTTGGCATTGGCAGAAGCCCAACGCTACTTGCCTGAATTGGTTACTAAAATAGAACCGATATTAGAAAAATACGGATTAACAGAAGATGAAATTTCAATCCGAATGACAGGTTGTCCAAACGGATGCGGTCGGCCATATGTGTCAGAATTAGGTTTTGTTGGAACTAGTCCAGGACAATACAATTTTATGTTAGGCGGTGACCGTTTCGGTGAAAGATTAAATAAACTTTATAAAGAGAAACAAACCGAAGCGCAAATTTTAGAAGAAGTAGACCGCTTGTTTTCAAATTATGTTACCAATAAAATAACTGATGAAACTTTTGGAGATTTTGCGTTTAGAACAATTTTATAGATATGAGAATAGAAACTTATAAAAAGAGGAAGACATGTTTTTTGAAACAAAATTATGTGATAATGTATTTATGTTGTTGAAACAGAGAACACAATAAATAATATAAATCATATAAAATAAATAAAATGAAAAATAATAAAAAATATATAAACGCAATTGTTTTTTTTCTGATTGCATTCAATCAAATTGCTAAAGCTCAACAAAATGCAAATCAAATATCAGGAGTTATTTTAGATAAGACTAGTTTGACGCCTATTTCGTATGCCAATATTATTGTTAAAAACAGCAATGTTTCGGTAGTGGCTGATGTCGAAGGAAAGTTTGTCATAAACGCAGAACTTCAATTCCCGATTGTTTTGTTGATATCAAACTTCGGTTATAATTCTAAAAAAATAGAATTATCCTCATATCAAAACAATCTGGTTGTTGAATTAGAACCAAAAAAAACTCAACTGACAGAAGTTTTGGTTACATCCAGAAGAAGAACGGAAATAGTACAAGAAGTGCCTATACCCATTGCGGTGGTTACTGCCAAACAAGTAGAAGAATCGGGTTCATTTAATGTGAATCGGGTTAAAGAACTGGTACCTTCTGTACAATTGTATTCGTCTAATCCTAGAAATACTTCATTGAACATTAGAGGACTGGGCTCCACTTTTGGTTTGACCAATGATGGTATTGATCCTGGAGTTGGGTTTTATGTTGATGGCGTGTATTTTGCCAGACCTGCTGCCACTTCACTTGATTTTATTGATATTGAAAGAATTGAAGTATTGCGTGGTCCTCAAGGAACACTTTTTGGAAAAAACACAACTGCAGGTGCTTTTAACATTACTACAAAAAAACCAAATTTTATTCCGTCCACAACTGCTGAGCTAAGTTATGGTAATTATGGATTCATTCAGGCGAGGAGCTCGATCAATGGAGAATTATTTAAAAAATTTGCGGGAAGATTGTCATTTTCAGGAACGCAAAGAGATGGTGTAATTGAGAATGTCAGAACAGGAAACTTTGTAAATGATATCAATAATTTAGGAGTAAAAGGACAATTGCTATATGTTCCAAATGAAAAAACAGAAGTTTTATTATCGGCTGATTTCTCCCAACAAAGACCTGATGGTTATGCACAGTTGATTGCTGGAGTAGTAACTACACAACGAGCTGCTTACAGACAGTTCAATCAGATTATTGCCGATTTAGGATATGAGTTGCCTTCATTGAATGCCTTTGATAGAAAAATTGACCACGATACACCATGGCGATCAAATAATGATTTAGGTGGTGTTTCTATAAATGTAGAAAGAGACATAGCTGGAGGAACTTTAACCTCAACTACAGCTTGGCGCTATTGGAATTGGGATCCTTCTAATGACAGGGATTTTACAGGTTTGTCTGTTCTAAAGAAGTCACAAGCACCATCGATTCATAATCAGATATCTCAAGAAGTTCGTTATGCTGGTGAATTATCAAAAAAAGTTTCGGTAGTTTTTGGTGTGTATGCTATTGGACAAGATTTAAAATCGTCTCCATACCACACTGAAGAATCGGGTGATGCACAATGGCGATTTTCTCAAAGCACGCCCAGTAGTTTGTGGCAAACACCTGGGTTATTTGAAGGATACGGAATTAAAACAAGATCGTCATTGAAATCGCTAAGTGCTGCTGTATTTGGGCAATTGGATTGGGCTTTGACATCAGATTTGCACATACTACCAGGATTACGTTACAATTATGATGAGAAAGAAGTTGATTTTGATAGAAAAACATACGGAGGTTTACAAACAACTGATCCTGCATTGATAGCACTTCAGAAGTCAGTCTATTCGGATCAGGCATTTAAAGCCAATGTTTCAGATAACAATTACTCAGGTCAATTAACCGTTACCTATAAAATCTCAGATAATTTTAATTCATTTGGAACCTATGCTAGAAGTTTTAAACCAGTTGGTGTGAATTTAGGAGGATTGCCTACGGCGAATGGCGAAGTGCTTACTGATTTGGCTGTCGTTAAACCAGAGGAAGTAGAGCATTTTGAAATCGGTGTAAAAACAAATCCAACACCAAATTCAAGAGTTAATGTCACTATTTTCAGTACCAATATCAAAGACTACCAAACCCAAGTACAAACAGCTGAATTGGGCGTAAACAGAGGTTATCTTGCCAATGCGGAAAAAGTTAGAGTGAACGGTGTTGAACTGGAAGGAAATATTAGATTATTAAAAGATTTAAATCTAAATGCAAGTTTGTCTTATACAGATGGTATATATGTTTCTTTTAAAAATGCTCCAGTACCTTTAGAAGAAACGGGTTCGGCACAATCTTTTAAAGATGTTTCGGGTGGAAGATTGCCTGGTATTTCGAAATGGTCAGGTGCGGTTGGCTCTGAATATACTGTTGATGCCAAATTTCTTAAAAGAGATGGACGATTTTTTGTGGCTTTGGATTCCTATTTCAGATCTGAATTTTCATCAAGTGCTTCGCCTTCAAAATACTTAAATGTTGCCGGTTATGCACTTTTCAATGGACGATTTGGATTTAGAGTTAAAAACGGTTTGTCAATCTCAGTTTGGGCACGCAATCTTCTGAATAAAGATTATTACGAACAATTATTTCCTGGTGCTGGAAATACTGGACATTATGCTGGTGTTTTAGGAGATCCACGAACCTATGGAATTACGTTAAAGTATGCCATTTAAAAAAATTTAAAAAGATAACTATTGTCAAATAAAAATTTAAAATGACGAACACACTTTTCCCGGTTTTCTTAAAAACAGAAACGGCTCACTTTCTAATTGTTGGCGGTGGTAATGTTGGTTTGGAAAAAGCAGAAACATTGCTCAAACAAAATCCTAAAATCAGAATTACAATTGTCGCTACGTATTTTCATGCTAATCTAAAAGAAATTATTCAACAATATGATAATGTAAATGCAATAGAAAGAGCTTTTGATGAAGATGATTTATTAGGTAAAGATTATGTCATTATTGCTACCGATAAACCCGAAGTGAATTTGGCTGTTCGTGAATTAGCAAAATCAAAAGGAATCAAAGTTAATGCCGCCGATCAACCAGCCTTATGTGATTTTTATTTAGGTTCCATTGTAAACAAAGGAAGTTTAAAAATTGCGATTTCTACCAATGGAAAATCACCCATTTTAGCCAGGCGTATGCGTGAATATTTCACAGAGGTTATTCCCGATAATATTGAAGATAATTTGACCGTTTTAAATGATTTTAGAAATAATCACAAAGGAAATTTCGCAGAAAAGTTAGCCGACTTAAATAAGATTACAGAAAACTTTAATGCGAAACCAAAGATTAAAGAAAGCAAAAAATTTAAACAATTAGTCTTTGTTTTAACTCTTTCCTTTTTAATGCTTTTTACAGGCTATGGGCTATCAACATTTATATCTATTGCTGATTTAAAGTTTAGTCTGAGTTCCATTCCAAATGAGTTTTACGGAATGTTACTCATAGGTTTTTTGGCCCAATTAGTAGATGGTGCTGTAGGTTTGGGTTACGGAGTTACATGTGCTACCAGCATGATGCTTCTGGGAATTAATTTGCCGGCCATTAGCGGAAGTATTCATACGGCTGAAATGTTCTCGAGTGGAATTAGCGGTTATTCCCATTATAAGTTTGGAAACGTAAATAAAAAGTTATTGTATTGGTTGGCTATTCCTGGAGTAATTGGCGCTATTAGTGGTGCTGTTTTACTTATTTATTTAGGAAACAAATACGTATCAATTGCTTATACGGTTTTGTCAATATATACTATGATTATAGGTATTCGATTAATCATTTTAGCTTTTAGAAAAGTAAACGAAAAAAAGAAAATTAAACATACCGGAGTACTTGGATTTTCAGGAGGTTTTTTAGATGCTTTTGGTGGCGGAGGTTGGGGACCAATTGTAACGTCAACCTTATTGTCTAAAGGAAGAAAATCCAGATATGTTATTGGCACTGTGAGCTTAGCAGAGTTTTTCGTAACACTGGCAGCAGCATTAACGTTTTTTTATTCTTTGGGCGTAAGCCATTGGTATGTTATTCTAGGGCTTATCATTGGTGGTAGTATAGCTGCTCCAATAGCTGCAAAACTTGCTGGGAAATTGCCTCAAAAAACAGCTTTGTTGCTGGTTGCAGCTTTAGTAATTGTTTTTAGTTGTCGAATGATATTAAAACTTTTGTAAAATGTTACAAAAGATTTAATTCGTTTGTTGGATTAGAAGAAGTTGAGGATTTGAAAGCTGATTTTTAAGCGGTTTTTGAAAATATTATTTAAAATCAATTGGTTTAAAATTTGCGTTTTTAATAAACAAGTAGTTATTTTGCGCCTTTAAGTTCATAAAATTTTTGGAATGTTATAAAGAAAGCTGGAGGGAATAGACCCAATGAAAGCTTAGCAACCCTACAACCCGTAGAAGGTGCTAAATTCTATCTCAGAATTGAGAGAAGATAACACAAAAAGCTAGTTTTTTCTAAACTTTCTATATGATATTTCCAGGCACAAATCATTAAGATTTAAATTGGAAAATATGTTAAACACAATCATTTTACAAAATTTCACTACCGAAAGTGGTGTAAATTATCCTGTTATTTATTTAAGCTATCAACTTTTTGGTCTCGAATTAAATTCGGCACCAATAGCTATGGTTAATCATGCGCTGACGGGGAATTCAAATGTTGTTGGGGAAAATGGTTGGTGGAATGATTTAATTGGAGAAGATAAAACTATTGATATTCTAAAATACACGGTTATATCTTTTAATGTGCCGGGAAACGGTTATGATACCAGAACAATAAAAAATTATCTAGATTTTACTACTAGAGATATCGCTAGGCTTTTTATTGAAGGGATTAAAGCTTTAAAAATTAAACAATTATTTGCTTTAATTGGAGGTTCTGTAGGCGGAGGAATTGCATGGGAAATGGTAGCATTGGAACCAAAATTAACTCTGAATCTAATTCCTATTGCTACAGATTGGAAATCAACAGATTGGTTAATAGCCAACTGTTATGTACAAGAACAAATCCTTAATAATTCCCGAAAACCCATAGAAGACGCAAGAATTCATGCCATGCTTTGTTATCGTACTCCTGATTCTATTAAAGAAAAATTTCAGCGTAATACCAATGAACATTTAGATACTTTTAAAGTCGAAAGTTGGTTAAGTCATCACGGTGTAAAATTGCAACAACGATTTCAGCTTTCAGCTTACAAAATGATGAATCAGTTACTCAAAACGATTGATATTACTAGAAATAGAGAATCTTTTGAAGCTATAATTTCCGAAGTAGAAGCTAATATTTACATTATAGGAATCAACTCTGATTTGTTTTTTACAGCAAGTGAAAATAAAGAAACCTACGAAGAAATTAAAAAATTTAAAAATAATGTATTCTACAGCGAAATTGAATCACAACATGGTCACGATGCTTTTTTAATAGAATATGAACAATTAGAAAATTTATTAGAAGTCGTTTTTAAAAACAAAAAGGATAAACAAATGAAAGTATTGAAATTTGGGGGTAAATCATTATCAAATGGTGAAGGAATAAATAAAGTTTTAGATATTATTATTGATAAAAAGAACAAAGGAGAAAATATCGCAGTGGTGGTTTCTGCCCGCGGAAATGCAACAGATGAATTAGAAGATATTTTAACTATTGCTGCCAAAAATGGAAATTATAAGCCATTATTAGAAAGTTTTAAATTGTATCAGCAAGGTAATTATACCAATGTTGATTTATCGGAGGAATTTGAAAAATTAGACAAGCTTTTTGAAGGCGTTAGTTTAATTGGAGATTATAGCGAAAAAATTAAAGATCAAATACTTGCTCAGGGAGAATTACTTTCGGCAAAATTACTTTCAGCAGTTTTAATTGAAAAAGGTGTAAATGCTTGTTTTACAGACACGAGAGAATTGATAAAAACAGACTCCAAGTTTGGTGATGCGCAACCATTAGAACAGCTTTCTAAGAAAAACGTAATTGCCTATTTTAAACAAAATAATGGTTCGACTGTCAATATCGTTACTGGATTTATAGGTTCTAACATCAATAATGAAGCTACTACTTTAGGAAGAAACGGAAGCAATTATACCGCTTCATTATTGGCAAATTATCTTAATGCTGTCGAACTTCAAAATTACACACATGTTGATGGAATTTATACTGCAAATCCTGATTTAGTTCCGGACGCAAAAAAAATTGATTTCTTATCCTATAATGAAGCCAATGAATTAGCCAATTTTGGGGCAACTATTCTTCACGCGAAGACTATCATACCATTATTGGAAAAAAATATTCCGCTGCGTATTTTAAATACTTTTAATCATGAAAATAAAGGAACATTAATAACTTCTAATGTTGAATCAGTTGGAATTAAAACACTTTCTGTACTAGAAAACGTAGCATTGGTTAACCTTGAAGGAAGAGGATTATTAGGAAAAACGGGTGTTGACGCTCGTATTTTTAAAGTAATGGGAGATCATGATATAAGTGTAAGTATAATTTCTCAAGGTTCTTCAGAAAGAGGTATTGGTCTTGTTGTTGCAGCAGATAAAGCAACAAAAGCGATGATTGAATTAGAGAAAGAATTTGAAAATGATTTTTATTCAAAGGATGTTAATAAAATTTCTGTGAATGATAACGTTTCTGTAATTTCTATAATTGGTCAAGATTTAAGTACGTTTTACAAGCCTTACACAGTTTTAATTAAAAACAAAATTATACCGATTCTTTTCAATAATACGGTTACTGGAAAAAACGTGAGTTTGGTGGTGAAAAAAAATGACCTACATAAAGCTTTAAACGTAATTCACGGAGAAATTTTTGGGGTTTCAAAGAAAATAAATATTGCTATTTTTGGACACGGATTGGTCGGCGGAACATTAATCAATCAGATATTAACTTCCGCTGATTCTATCGAAAAACGAAAAGATATCAAACTAAATGTTTTTGCTATTGCCAATTCTAAAAAAATACTCTTTAATAAGAATGGCTTAAATCAAAATTGGAAAAATGAAATACAAAAAACAGGAATTTCATATACCATTGATGATGTTATTGCTTTTGCCAATGCAAATCACCTAGAAAATTTAATAGCAATTGATAACACAGCTAGCAGCTCATTTGTCGAAAATTATATTCCGTTAATAGAAAACAGTTTTGATTTAATTACTTCTAATAAAGTTGCCAATACATTAAGCTATGAATTTTATAAAGAAGTAAGAGCTGCATTAGCTATTCATCAAAAAAATTATTTGTATGAAACCAATGTTGGCGCCGGATTACCATTGATTGACACTATTAAATTATTACATCATTCAGGTGAAAATATAACCAAAATAAAAGGTGTTTTTTCAGGAACATTAAGTTATCTGTTTAATACTTTTTCTTCAAAAGAAGTGCTTTTCAGTGAGGTTTTACAAGAAGCTATTGATAAAGGATTTACCGAGCCAGATCCAAGAGAAGATTTATGCGGTAATGACGTAGCAAGAAAATTACTGATTTTGGCAAGAGAGTTAGATCTTCAGAATGAATTCGAGGAAATTAGCATTCAAAATTTAATTCCTGAAAACTTAAGAGGTGGCGATAAGGAAAGTTTTATTAGTAGAATTACTGAGTTAGATACGGTATATGCCACCATAAAAGCAAACCAAAAGCCAAATCATGTTTTGAGATATATTGGTGAATTATCCGGAGATTTACAAAAAGATAAAGGAGTTTTAGAAGTCAAACTAGTTTCTGTACCAGCCGATTCAACTTTGGGTGGCCTTAAAGGTTCCGATTCTTTTTTTGAAATTCACACAGAATCTTATGGAGATAGACCTATTGTAATTCAAGGCGCAGGTGCAGGTTCTGCAGTTACAGCAAGAGGTGTTTTTGGAGATATTTTACGATTATCGGATAAAAATTAAATATAAATATGAAAGTTACTTTAAATAGAATCAATGATGCCTATCATTTTCAAGCTAAAAATGAGCGAGGACATATCATAGAATTAGACAGTCGTGCCGAATTTGGAGGCAGTGATTTGGCTGCAAGCCCAATGGAATTATTACTGGTTGCATTGGCCGGATGCAACGCTATAGATATTATTTCTATTCTCAAAAAACAAAGACAAGAAGTTACTTCTTATAAAACAGAAGTTGAAGGTATTAGGGTTCAAATTGATGAGGCAAAACCGTTTAAAGAAATAAATCTTATAATCTATTTAGAAGGAAATATTCTACCCGAAAAAGCATTGAAAGCAGCTCAATTATCTTTCGATAAATATTGTTCCGTTTCCAAAACAATAGAGTCAACAGCAAAAATCAATTATAAAGTAATACTAAATAACCTTGCCATATGAGTGAATTTGAATTCGGATTTGAAACCAATGCCATTAGAAACCAACTAGAAAGAACTCAATATCTTGAGCATTCTGTGCCGTTATATCTGACTTCAAGTTTTGTTTTTGAAGATGCAGAAGATATGCGTGCTTCTTTTGCCGAAGAAAAAGAGCGTAATATTTACAGTAGATTTTCTAACCCAAATACTAGCGAGTTGGTGCAAAAAATTTGCCAAATGGAAGGTGCAGAAGACGGATTTGCATTTGCAACAGGAATGGCAGCTGTTTATTCAACATTTGCAGCATTACTAAATTCAGGCGATCATATCGTTTCTGCCGGAAGCGTTTTTGGTTCGACTCATACTCTTTTTACCAAATACTTCCCCAAATGGAATATTACAACTTCTTATTTTGATGTCAATAAACCAGAAACAATAGAAAGTTTTATTCAGCCAAACACCAAAATTTTATATGCCGAGTCTCCAACTAACCCGGCAGTAGATATTATTGATCTCGAAGTCTTGTCAACTCTTGCCAAAAAACACAATTTGATTTTGATTATTGACAACTGTTTTGCTACACCTTATCTTCAAAAGCCAATTCATTTTGGCGCCGATCTGGTAATTCACTCAGCAACCAAATTAATCGATGGACAAGGACGCGTTTTAGGAGGAATAACAGTTGGAAAGGCCGATTTAATAAGGGAAATTTATTTGTTTTCCAGAAATACCGGACCAGCATTATCACCATTTAATGCTTGGGTGCTGTCTAAAAGCCTTGAAACATTGGCTGTTCGTGTAGAAAAACATTGTGAAAATGCATTAAAAGTTGCTGATTTTTTGGAAAATAATCCCAATGTACTTTCTGTGAAATATCCTTTATTGAAATCACATCCACAATACGAAGTAGCCAAAAAGCAAATGAAGTTAGGAGGTAATGTAGTTGCTTTTGAAGTAAAAGGCGGAATTGAAGCTGGAAGGTCTTTTTTAAACAATATAAAATTATGTTCACTTTCTGCTAATCTCGGTGATACAAGAACTATAGTTACGCATCCTGCTTCAACTACACATAGTAAATTGACAGTAGAAGAACGTCTGGCAGTTAGTATAACTGATGGATTAGTTCGTGTTTCGGTTGGTTTAGAAACTGTGCAGGATATAATAAATGATTTAGATCAAGCGCTAACCAAATAAAAAATTAAAAAAATACATAAAAAATTAAAATTTAGTCTTTACTTTTGCAACGTTCATAAACTTATTGTTCGTTATCACGAAAGCTGGAGGGAATAGACCCGTTGAAAGCTTAGCAACCCTTTGCCAAAAGAAGGTGCTACATTCTATCCCGATAAATCGGGAGCAGATAACCCCGAGAATTCTTCTCACTTTCACGATAACATACCATAAAATTTTAACAGAATTCCTAACTGTCTTTTCGACTTTTGGAGAAATCTGGAGCGAATGGCTTGCGCATTGTTGCAGTCCATATTCCCGCTTTGCGTCTCGTTCCAAAAAACGAGACTACAATCGGGGCTAATTAATAATCTTTGTGTATCTCTGGGTTTCTTAGTGAAACTTCGTGAAATTTAAAAAATATGTCAAAAATACAACAAGCCATCAAAGAAAGAATCCTTGTCCTTGACGGCGCTATGGGAACCATGCTGCAACGAAACAATTTCTCCGAAGAAGACTTCCGAGGCGAGCGTTTCAAAGATTTTCCACATCCGCTAAAAGGCAACAACGATTTGCTTTCCATCACCCAACTCGAAGCCGTAAAACAAGTCCATCGACTGTATTTTCAAGCTGGAGCAGACATTGTAGAAACCAATACATTTTCAGGAACAACCATCGGAATGGCAGATTACCACATGGAAGATTTAGTTTACGAGCTAAACTATCAATCCGCCAAAATAGCACGCCAAGTAGCCGATGAATTTACAGATAAACCACGTTTTGTAGCTGGTTCCATCGGACCAACAAACCGAACAGCATCAATGTCACCAGACGTAAACGATCCGGGTTATCGAGCTGTAACGTTCGATGAATTAAGAATAGCCTACAAACAACAAGTCGAAGCCTTAATTGATGGCGGTTGTGATGTGCTTTTAGTAGAAACCATTTTCGACACACTAAATGCCAAAGCAGCACTTTTCGCTATCGAAGAAGTAAAAGATGAACGAAACTTAGATATTCCTGTAATGGTTTCTGGAACAATAACTGATGCTTCAGGAAGAACACTTTCTGGACAAACAGTTGAAGCGTTTTTGATTTCAATTCAGCACATTCCGTTACTAAGTATTGGATTTAATTGCGCACTTGGTGCAGACCAATTAAAACCGTATCTAAAAAGATTAGCTCACAATACACAGCTCAATATTTCGGCGCATCCAAATGCTGGGTTGCCAAATGCATTCGGACAATACGACCAAACACCAGCCGAAATGCAAGCATTAATTAAAGAATATTTACAAGATAATTTAATCAATATCATTGGTGGTTGTTGCGGGACAACACCAGAACATATCAAAGCAATTGCTGATGTTGCCAAAGAATTCAAGCCAAGAAGAGTATAAATTTTAAAAAATGAAAAAGTCTATATTATTATTTACATTTGCTATTACTGTTATTTTAGGATGTTCCTCTAGTGACGATGATAATTGTACTAAAACAATTGTTATCCCAAGTAGAACAATTATAACTCCATCAGGTTCTACATTTATTCCTGAAAGTTCTCTTCTAGTACCATGTGATTATGTTATTACACCTATTCAAGAACAATTACCACTTCAAAACTTTTCCTATGAAGTATTAAACTTTGTATATACTCCAGACACAGGAAATAATACTAGTAGATTAAAATTTGATATAAAACTGAATAATCTAAATAATTTTTCCATCAATGGATTTGCTTACATAACACTAAATGTAGACGGAACAGTTTCTTCTTCAGGATTATTAAATGGAGCGACTTCAAGCTGCAGTCAAATAAGTCCTAATTCTAGTTGTATTTTTTCTTATGATAAAGAAATATCCCTTGAATTAGGTCTTGTTCAATCTATTCAGTTAGTTGATGTTAAATATTATTTAGCAAACTAAAAACTGATTACATGCTGCAACCGAGTTTAAACCAAGAAAATTAGAGTTAGGATAAGCGTTTTTCCTGCAAGGTTTTAAAACCTTGTAGGTGTATTTTTTAGAATTTTAGTTTAATTAAAAACCTTGCAGGATTAGAAAAATAAGATGTCAAGAACAAACAAAATAAATTTACAACTTTCAGGTTTAGAACCGCTTTTCATTAATGAAGAATCTATTTTCGTGAATGTAGGCGAACGTACTAATGTTACTGGTTCCCGTAAATTTCTTCGATTAATTAAAGAAGAGAAATACGAAGAAGCACTTGAAATTGCTAGAAATCAAGTCGAAGGTGGCGCACAAATAATAGACGTCAATATGGACGAAGGAATGCTCGATGGTGTGTATGCCATGACAAAATTCCTAAATCTAATTGCCGCCGAACCCGATATAGCTCGAGTTCCAGTAATGATTGACAGTTCCAAATGGGAAATCATCGAAGCTGGATTGAAAGTCGTTCAAGGAAAAGCCGTTGTAAATTCCATTTCACTAAAAGAAGGAAAAGATGCTTTTATTCATCATGCCAAATTAATTAAACGATATGGCGCAGCAGTAATCGTAATGGCTTTTGACGAAGATGGTCAAGCCGATACGTACGAGAGACGCATTGAAATTTGCAAAAGAAGTTATGATATTTTAGTAAACGAAGTCGGTTTTCCAGCACAAGACATCATTTTCGACCCCAATATTTTTCCAGTTGCAACTGGAATGGACGAACACAAACTAAACGCCATAGATTTTTTCAGAGCCACAAAATGGATTCGTGAAAATCTTCCATATGCTAATATTTCTGGTGGAGTTAGTAACGTTTCGTTTTCGTTTCGAGGAAATGATACCGTTCGTGAAGCGATGCATTCGGCATTTTTATATCATGCCATTCAAAACGGAATGACCATGGGAATCGTAAATCCAGAAATGCTTGAGATTTACGACGAAATTGACAAGACATTATTAGAACACGTTGAAGATGTACTGCTAAATAGAAGAGAAGACGCAACCGAAAGATTGTTGACTTTAGCTGAGAGTTTCAAAGGGGATGTAAAATCGAATGAAAAAGAAATTGCCGAATGGCGAAACGGTACGGTACAAGAACGGTTAACGCACTCATTAGTAAAAGGAATAGATGAATTTATCGAAATTGATGTTGAAGAAGCGAGAGTAAATTCGGCGAAAGCTATAGAAGTTATTGAAGTAAATCTGATGGCAGGAATGAACGTCGTAGGCGATTTATTCGGAAGCGGAAAAATGTTTTTGCCTCAAGTGGTGAAATCAGCTCGTGTAATGAAAAAAGCAGTAGCTCATTTGTTACCATTTATCGAAGCACAAAAAACGGGTGAATCGTCATCTGCAGGAAAAGTGCTGATGGCAACGGTAAAAGGCGATGTACATGATATTGGAAAGAATATTGTAGCCGTAGTTTTAGGATGTAATAATTTCGAAATCATCGATTTAGGTGTTATGGTTCCGCCAGAAAAAATCATTCAAGCTGCTGTCGAACACAATGTAGATATTATAGGATTAAGCGGATTAATCACGCCTTCATTAGACGAAATGGTTTATTTGGCAAAAGAATTAGACAAATTAAACATCAAAATTCCGATTATGATTGGTGGAGCGACAACTTCTCGTGCGCACACAGCCGTGAAAATTGCACCAGAATATAAAGAAACTGTAGTTCACGTAAACGACGCATCGCGTGCAGTGACAGTTGCAAGTAATTTGCTTCAAGCTGAAACCAAAGAAGGTTACGTAAAAGCAATTCGTGAAGAATACGACAAATTGCGTGACGGTTATTTGAATAGAAGTCGCGATAAAAATTTCCATTCGATTGAAGATGCAAGAAAGAATAAATTAAAATTAGATTGGGATAATTTTACACCAGTGAAACCAAATTTCATCGGAACAAAAACCGTTGAAGTAGAACTTTCTGAATTGGTTGAATTTATAGATTGGACGCCATTTTTCAACTCGTGGGAATTGTACGGAAAGTATCCTGCGATTCTAACAGATGAAATTGTAGGCGAACAAGCAACCAATTTATTTGCCGATGCACAAGAAATGCTAAAACAAATTGTATCAGAAAAATGGTTGACTGCCAAAGGAATTCTCGGAATTTTTCCAGCAAATACAATCAATGATGATGACATAGAACTGACAACAGACAACCGACAACCTATAACTTTTCTAACTCTAAGACAACAATCACAAAAAACCGCTGGCGCACCAAATATTGCATTGTCTGATTTTATCGCTCCAAAGGATTCAGGAAAGCAAGATTACATAGGATGTTTTTGTGTCACAACAGGTTTTGGTGTAGATGAAAAAGCAGCCGAATTCGAAAAACAACTGGACGATTACAATTCGATTTTAGTGAAAGCACTCGGCGATCGATTTGCTGAAGCATTTGCCGAATATTTACATTTAAAAGTTCGTAAAGAAATTTGGGGTTACGCCTCGGATGAAAATTTATCCAATCAAGATTTAATCTCTGAAGAATATATTGGAATTCGTCCAGCGCCAGGTTATCCAGCTTGTCCAGACCATTTAGAAAAACCAACCATTTGGAAATTACTAAATGTTGAACAAGAAATAGGAGTGAAGCTAACCGAAAGCATGGCAATGTGGCCAGCCAGTTCAGTTTCGGGATATTATTTTGCAAACCCGCAAAGTAAGTATTTCGGACTAGGAAAAATAAAAGAAGATCAAGTAATAAATTATGCCAAACGTAGAGGAATTTCTACCGAAATGGCAACCAAATGGCTTTCGCCGAATATAGCAGATTAAAAACAGTTGTCAGTTTTCAGTTTTCAGTTATTTTGGAAACAGACAACAGACAACAGACAACTAAAAATTATGAAAGTAACAGAACACATAGATAACGCCAACGGAAAACCATTATTTTCTTTTGAGATTCTTCCTCCTTTGAAAGGACAAAATATTCAGTCTATTTTTGATAGTATTGATCCGTTGATGGAATTCAATCCGCCATTTATTGACGTGACTTATCATCGTGAGGAATACGAATTTAAGGAATTGCCAAGTGGTTTGTTGCAAAAGAAAATTGTAAAAAAACGTCCCGGAACGGTTGGAATTTGTGCTGGAATTCAGAATAAATATGATGTTGATGCTATTCCGCATATTCTTTGTGGTGGATTTACAAAAGAAGATACCGAGAACTTATTAATTGATTTGGATTTCTTAGGAATTGATAATGTCGTTGCACTTCGTGGTGATGCTTTGAAAAACGAAACCTATTTTAGACCAGAACGTGAAGGAAACGAATATGCAACCGACTTAGTTTTGCAAATTGATAACCTAAATAAAGGAATTTATTTGGATGAAGATTTACAGAATTCGGCTAAAACTGATTTCTGCATTGGTGTTGCTGGTTATCCCGAGAAACACATGGAAGCACCAAGTTTGGATAGTGATATTCATTTTTTGAAACAAAAAATAAAAAATGGCGCCGATTATATTATTACCCAAATGTTTTTTGACAATAAAAAGTTCTTTGATTATGTAGCAAAAGTTCGTGCTGCAGGAATTACAGTGCCAATTATTCCTGGGTTAAAACCCATTGCAACTAAGAAACAACTGAATTTAATTCCGCATCGATTTTCATTAGAATTACCAGATGATTTAATTATGGCTGTTGTAAAAGCCAAAGATAACGATGCTGTAAAACAAATAGGAATTGAATGGTGTACGCAACAAAGTAAAGAATTGGTTGCTGCTGGAATTCCGGTGTTACATTATTATTCTATGGGAAAAGCTGAGAATATCAAAGCCATTGCCAAAGAAGTTTTTTAAAAAGCAATAAATTAATAATTTTATCGTTATCGTTCTAAACCAAATAAAATGAAGAAAATTATTTTGATTGTTTTCCTTGGATTGAACCTAACGATGTTCGCTCAGGATTATCCTTTTTTATCAACTTCAACAAAGAAGATTAAAGGTAAAGAATATATTGATTTTTTGAATGATAATCTTGCAAAAATTGACAGTATTCAAAAATCGACTTCATATTTTCTTGAAAACGGAAAACCGTACACTCAAAAATACGCCGATTCTATTTTTAAAACTAAAGATGGTCACGTTTATACGACGCGATTTTATCGGGATACAATAACAAATCATTTTACTTATGTTTTGTATAAACGTTCTAAAATAGAAATGAGAGAAGATAATAAGTCGTTCAATAAATATATAAAATCAGACGAAAAAAACCGAAAAAATCTAAAACGTTCCGCTATTGATGATTTGGTAATGGTTGATATTGATGGCAATCAGCACGATTTTGAAAGCATTGGAAGTAAAATTATTGTGCTTGATTTTTGGTTTACCACTTGCGCACCATGCATCAAAGAAATGCCTGAAATGAATAAGTTGAAAGAAGAATTTGGAACCAATAACGTGGCTTGGTTTGGCGTAACCTATGACAATAAAGAAAAGGTAAACCGATTACTAAGCAAAGTACAATTTGATTTTATGATTGTACCCAATAGCCAACATTTAGTAGATCGTTTTGGGATAAAATTCTTTCCGACTACGTTGATTATCGATGAAAACCGAAAGATTGTTTACACCGGTAGTTTTTTTAAACACAACAACAGATTGGAAGAAATAAAAACGGAACTAACTAAGTTGGTAAAAGCTAAAAAATATTCAGTTGATGCTGGCCCAGCGTTGCAAATGGAGAATGAGTAGTTTGGTTTGACGTTTTGCGACGGTTGCGATGCCAGCGAACTGATTATTTTCCGTGAAGTAAATGTGTCAAGACAATAAAGCAATCCAATCATTATTTCAAAATGCTTTTACTGATAGTATTTTATGCAAACTCTAAATCTTCCTTGGTCAATTTGATTTTTGGATTTTTCAATTGAATAACAGCTGATTTAACTTTTATTTGATCGTTTTTTGAAAGAAATATTGGCAATAAATGCAATATGTCTATTTTTAACAAACGGTTCATAATAATTATATCCTTTAATGAAAATGGACTTATCCCATTTATTAATTCAGACATGTAAGTTTTGCTTCTATGACCTAAAATTAATCCTAATTGTTCTTGAGTTAAATTAAAAGATTTTAATTTGTCCTTAATTAATGTTTTTCTTTTTAAAAGAAATTCTCTCTCTTTTTCCGCTATTAATTCAGCAATTTCACTTTCTTTTATTTTTTCGTAACTAATATTGTCTTTTGACCAAACACGAGTTTCATACTCTTCAATTATATCTCTTAATTTTTTTCTAATAGAAACAAATGAAGAATCCTCTTTGGCAAGAAGTCTTAGTTTTCGGTCAGCAATTTGAGCTCTTTCTAAATCAAGCTCATTATTTATTTTTCCATCTTTTATTATTTTTTCTATGTCAAAATGTGTTTTCATAATTAAATGTAATTTTTAGATTTTAGCCATTTTTTTATTGTACCCTTATTGTTTTTAAAAGTAGATTCATATTCTTGATGTGTTCCAGCCCATACTACTGTTGCTTCACCGTCATCTCCCAGTTCTAATAAAATCATTGTTCTATGGATTGATATATTAAAAAAATAAAAACCATCACTGTGAACACAATCAGCATCTTTTCTAGTTGCTTTTACTTCAGCTTGATTTTTCCAATCACTCTTTTCAATATCTTTTATAAGTTTATCTATTTCAGAACACAAGGTTGTATTTCCACCGTTTTTGGCTTTTAATTTTAATAATTTATTTTTCCCTGTTAGTCTCATAATGTACAAATATATAAAAGTTCGGAAATAAACCGAACTTATTTTTTGTTTTTTTAACGTAAAGTTGTGAAATACTACTGATAACTTGGAGATTAGCGAATGATTTATTTGTAAAAATTCACAAATAATTAAACACAAGCCATTTACCAAATATAAAAAATAAATCTAATCAAATCGTATCGCTTTTGACGGCGAGATTTTGGTAATGATATACGAAGGAATTAGTAAAACCAATAAACAAATGGCAACCGTTCCAATGTTTAGCAGTAGAATGTAGAATATATTAATATCCACCGGAGCTTCGTTTACGTAGTAACTTTCGGGATTGAGCTTAATGATACCAAAATATTTTTGAAGTAATAAAAGCGATATTCCAATTAAATTTCCCCAAAAAAGTCCTTTGGTAATTAGGTAAAACGAGTTGTAAATAAATATTTTTCGAATGTTCCAATTGTTTGCGCCAAGAGATTTTAAAATCCCAATCATTTGGGTTCGTTCCAAAATCAAAACCAATAAAGCTACGACCATATTAATCGTAGAGACAACAATCATCACAATAAGAATGACAATAATATTAAAGTCAAAAAGCTTTAACCATTCAAAAATATAGTAGAATTTTTCCTTGATGGTTTTGCTGTCCATAGTCGATGAGGTTTCTTCATAAACTTGTTGTCCTTTTAAATCGATTTGGTCAAAATCGTCAATAAAAACTTCAAACGAACCCACTTCATGCGGTTTCCATTTGTTAATTCGCTGAATATGACGAATATCGCCAATAACATAATTAGCGTCAAATTCCTGAAAACCTGAATTGTAAATCCCAACAATTTTGAAATTTCTCAAATTATAACCATCGTTATCTTCTTTCATGAAATAGGTGACAAAGTTGTCGTTGAGTTTCAAACCTAATCGGTTAGCAAGATATTCTGAGATGATGACTTCTTCGTTGAGATTGGCTTTTAAGTTGGGTAATTTTCCTTGAACTAAATATTCTTCCAAGTTATCCGATTTATAATCTTTGCCTATTCCTTTAAAAATAACACCTTCAAAAGCTGTTTCGGTTCGAATAATTCCGCCTTTTCCGGCAACGGCTTGAACGTGATTGATGCCGTCAACATCATTAAATTTCGGGTAGAATTTTTGATAAATCGAAACAGGTTTGGTGCTAACATCCGATTGGTTGTCATTGTAACTCGAAATAATAATATGTCCGTTGAAAGCCGAAACTTTTTGGCGTATTTTTTGCTGTAAACCAATACCGGTAGCGACCGAAACTATCATCATAATCATTCCCAACGCAATGGCGATGATGGCGATTTTTATAATTGGTGCAGAAATACTACTTTTATGGTCTTTAGCAGTAATCAGTCGTTTCGCTATAAAATATTCTAATTTCAATGGTATGATTTCAATTTCAGTGTTCAAAAATACAGTTTTATTCTCGGTTTTGCTAATGTTGTCTTGCGCAAGCCAGAAGCCAAAAGAAAGGTTCGAATACAAAAGCGAAATTAGAGAAACTTTGATTTCATGTTCATTCGAGAATAATGTTCCATTATCATCAAATATTATTTCTGGTGCCGATAATTCTTCAGCTTATTTGCCTTTATTGAAAGACAAAAAAATTGGTATTATTACGAACCAAACCGGAATTCTATCTGATAAAACGCATTTGGCTGATTTTCTTTTAGACAAAAAAATCAATGTCCAAAAAATCTACGCACCAGAACACGGTTTTCGTGGAACTGCCGATGCGGGCGAATTAATTAAAGACGGAAAAGATACCAAAACCGGTTTGCCAATCATTTCATTATACGGAAATAACAAAAAACCAAAGCCAGAACAATTAGCCGGAATTGACGTGATGGTATTTGATTTACAAGATGTTGGCGCACGATTTTATACGTATATTTCATCGTTGCATTACATCATGGAAGCTTGTGCCGAAAATAATATTCCGCTAATTGTACTCGACAGACCAAATCCAAATGGAAGTATTGTTGACGGACCAATTTTGGAAAAAGAACATACAAGTTTTGTTGGAATGCATCAAATTCCTTTGCTTCACGGCATGACAATTGGTGAATATGCCAAAATGATTAACGGAGAAAAATGGCTTAAGAATGGCGAAGAATGTAAATTGACAGTTATTCCGTGTTTGAATTACAATCGAGAAATGGCTTATAGTTTACCAGTTAAACCATCGCCAAATTTGCCAAATGACCAATCGATAAATCTATATGCGAGTTTGTGTTTGTTCGAAGGAACGAATGTGAGTTCTGGTCGCGGAACCGAAATGCAATTCCAAATTTATGGTTCGCCGTTTCTGCCAAAAAGCAGTTTCAGTTTTACACCAATGCCTAATTTTGGTGCCAAAGATCCGATGCATAACGGAAAATTATGTTATGGCGAAGATTTGACTAAAATAGAAAAAGTGAAACAGTTGGAATTAAAATGGTTGATTAAAGCCTACAATTCCACTTCAGATAAATCGAAATTTTTCAATGATTTTTTCCTAAAATTAGCAGGAACAAAAAAGCTAAGAGAACAAATTGAAGCTGGAATTCCTGAAACCGAAATCAGAAAATCGTGGGAAAAAGGATTGAATGATTTTAAAGAAATGAGAAAGAAATATTTGATTTATGAATAAGTCATATTTAAAGAAATCAAAAATGAAACTTCCTAATAAATACAGATTAGCTATTGGAAATATCTTAGCTGTATTTTTAATAGTTAGAAGTGTTTTTGTGTTTTTTGATAAAGGATATGAAGGTTGGCAATTTATTTTAGCACCAACTTTATTTGTAATAGGATTGTTCGCATTTGCATTTGATTTTTTCTTCCAAAGACTTTATGCAAAATATTTATTGATGAATCTTATTGAACTAATAATTTTTATTGTTCTAGGTGTAGTTTACTATGATTTCTTGAAAATTATATTTTAATTTCAATATTCGGATTGATTTTCAACATTTCATCAATAAAAAGTTGTTTCTCTTTTGGCGAAATATAAATCTCATCAAATTTATTT
>NZ_JACTAC010000159.1 GCF_014486675.1 Flavobacterium macrobrachii | reverse complement strand
TTTTAGTATTTTTTAACACCTCTTATTTAAAAAATGAAATAATCTTATACACTATTGTTTGCGCAAGCTTTTCATGACTTTCAAACGTCCATCCCGCAATATGTGGCGTTAATAAAACATTTTCGGCTTGAAGCAAATACTCAAAAGCTTTAGGTTTCTCTGAATCAATAAAAAGATTTTCAAAAGACAATTTTTCATATTCTAAAACATCTAATCCAGCACCAAGAATTTTTCCTGATTGTAATGCTTCCACCAAATCATCGGTTACGACATTTTTGCCTCGCGATGTATTAATAAACCAAAAAGGCTTTGCAAATTGATTGACAAACTCTGAGTTTATCATTTTGTCAGTTTCGGGAGTCCAAGGAATATGCAAACTCAATACGTCGCTTTTTTGTTGTAATTCAGTCAACGAAACTTGTGCTGCATTTTCATCGGCTACATTTTCTTGGATATCATAACATAAAACGGTTACCTCAAATCCTTTTAATTTTTTAGCAAATGATTTTCCCATATTACCATAACCAATCAACCCAACGGTTTTTCCTTCGAGTTCATAACCGCGATTGCCTTCACGAATCCATTTTCCTTCACGAACCAACTTGTCGGCTCGATTCAATTTATTCATTAACGACAAAAGCATTCCTAAAGCATGTTCGCCAACGGCATTCCGATTGCCTTCTGGCGCAGCAATTAGTTGAATTTGCTTAGCTTCGGCATACTCACAATCGATACTTTCTAATCCAGCACCAACACGAGCAATAAATTTTAAATTAACCGCTTTGTCAATAAATGTTTTGTCAATTTTAAACCGACTGCGAATAACAATTCCGTGATACTCGTGAATTTTATCTTCAATTTCTGTTTTAGACGAAGTAAAATCGGCTTCGTTTTGAAAACCGGCTTGTTCTAATTGTTCCCAAAGTAAATGATGATTGCTGTCTAAATGTAATATCTTAATCTTCAATTGATTTAATAAATTAATAATGTAGTGCATAAATGTACAATTAAAAGATATTATTCAAAAGTACAATTGCTCATTTAAAAGCAAAAACCCCTTTCGATTTTCGAAAGGGGTTTTTTAATAAACTAATAGTTCTAAATTCTAATTGTTAACGTTTTACAACTCTTAGTGC
>NZ_JACTAC010000158.1 GCF_014486675.1 Flavobacterium macrobrachii | reverse complement strand
TTCAGAAATATTGGAACGCATTTTTGCTACATCCAGAAAGAAATAATAATCTAAATGGAAAAGTGTTTGAATATATTTTAGCAACTCTTTGTGTTAGAGAAGGCATTTTGCCAATTTATATGAGTGCAAAAGTTGCATTTGTTCCAAACGTAATTTATGATTTAATGTTTTACACAAATGAACGTGGCCCAATTTGTTGGAGTGTGAAAACAAGTTTAAGAGAAAGATATAAACAAGCCGATTTAGAAGCAATTGCACTAAAATATGTTCATAGAAAAGCGTTGAGCTATTTGATAACACTTGAAGAAAATGAGGCAAGAAGCGTAAAGGCAAAAATTAAAAGTGGAGATGTGATTGGACTTGACGATGTGATTGTTGCGACATCAGAAGATTTTAACCAACTAATTTTTGAATTAAAAGAGTTTGAATTTTCTGAACCACCAACTGTTAAAGTTATTGAAAGTAATCAAATTATAACCGAAGAAAAAGTAAAGAATATAAAATAATAAAAGACTGCCCATAACTCCTTAACCGTTCCAAAATTCCCAAGTTCTCTAAACAATCCATATCAAAACATAAAACAAAAAAAAGGGGTTTTAAACCCCTTTTTTTTCTGCTAACACAGTTAATAAAAAAATTATCTAAGCTTGTTAAGTTTCTTTTCAGCTTTTAGAATATCTTCTTCTAATTCTTTTATTTTCAGCTGTTGTTTACTTATTTTAACATTTTCTTTTTCAATTTCAACAGGTGAAAGTTTCCCTTTGGCTCTGTTTTTGGCAAACTTGGCTTCCATTTTGTCTAAGTCTTTTATCGCTTTTGCCTTTTTGTCTTTTACTTTTAGTAAAGATTTTTCAGTAGAGGCAATTTTCTTTTGTTCTTTTTCAAAACGTTTTTGCTCTTTTTCTAACTTTTTTTGTTCTTTCTCAAGTTTTTTTTGCTCTTTTTCAGCTCTTTGCTTCTCTTTTAATGCAAGCTTGTCTTCCTTTAATTTTCTTTCTAATTCAGCCTTTTCAATTAGTTTTTGTTCTTCAGGCGAAATTACTTTTACTTTCGAAGAGTCAAGTAATATAGTAGGTTGAACCTCTTGAGCATTAATTCCCTGAAAACAAATTGCTAAGAATGCAATAATTATAAATTTTACTTT
>NZ_JACTAC010000157.1 GCF_014486675.1 Flavobacterium macrobrachii | reverse complement strand
AACTTGGTACAATATGTTTATATAGCCGTATCGGGTAACAATACTATTGACTACACGGGTAGAAGATGTTATACCGTAGTGCCACAAGGTTATGTAATCAATCCACTACCAAAAGTAGATATCATAGGTACCAGCAATGTATATCAAATCTGTGAATCCGATCCAACGGGTAATGATAATATAGAAGTATTTGACTTAACCAGCCAAATCCCAGATTTGTTAGAAGGCAATGTTACCACACCAATATCGACCTACAGCGTAGCGTTTTATGAAACCGCTACCGGAAGTCCAATAACCAACCCATCGGTCTATACAAACACCAGCAATCCACAAACGATTTATGTGGTAATAACCAATACCACTACAGGATGTCAAAGTGGAGTAGGTAACTTCGATTTACAAGTCAATCCAAAACCAGTATTTGCTATCGATATCACTACTGATTTAGAGTATGAAACCTGTGATGAAAATGATGACATCAATGATGGGCAAACGCTACACAATGGCTTACCATTGTCAGACTACATTGACGACATTTTAGGAACAACCCAAAGTCCAACGGATTACACGGTAACCTTCCATTACAACAGTCAAAGCGATGCAGCAGCAGGATTGAACGCCATCCAAGACTTGGCCACTTACCAAGTACAAACCGGAACGTATTGGGTAAGAATAGAAAACAACCTTACGGGATGTTACATTACCGATAGTTTTGCTGTTATCGTAGAGCAACTAGCCGAACCAAACATAGTAGCATCGACCAACATTGCGTGTGTGAACTTTGGTGAAACTACGGTGAACAATACCTTGATATTAGACAGTCAAGTAACGGGTAATTACACCTTTGAATGGTATGCTGGAGGCAACTTAATTCCAGGCGAAAACGGACCAACGTTAACAGTAACCGAAGTAACCGATGCACAAGTAGAGTTTAGCGTGATAGCGATAAGCAATAGCGCGTTACAATGTGCATCCGATACAGCACCAGACAGAACCCGCTTTACCGTTATCCGTTCAGGATTGGCGAGCAACTTGACCTATACGGTAACGAATGCCTTTAGCGATTTACAAATCATCACGGTAACAAATGACGGTTATGGAGTTTACCACTACAGTTTAGACGATGGACCGATATTGGATAACGG
>NZ_JACTAC010000156.1 GCF_014486675.1 Flavobacterium macrobrachii | reverse complement strand
CACGTTGTAAGTTTGTTTTATAATCTGAAATTTGTAATTTTCAATTTTTATTCGAGCTTACAGCGTGTGTCCTGCTCATGCAGGGCACACACAGCAGTTTGCAAAAATGGCGGGTTATGGGCTTAATTTAAAGTTGGTTTTGTACTTGCAAAATCAGTGTTTAACCGAAAGTTTAGGATTCCTTAATCCGCCACTTCTGCAAGCTGCGAAACGTTGTGCGTCAGGTTGGTAGAAACCATAATAAAAGAAAATATGCAAGTACAATTACAGCTTTTAGAAGTAGAACTAATAAGTTTTACAATAGAAAAAAAACAATACGAAAAAGAACGTGAATTGACAAGTCTTGTAGACCATCGTCCTGTAATTTCTGGAGGGCATTCAATTAACCAAAATTTTATTGAATTTACTATTAACGTAGAAATCTGTAAAAATGGTAATATCTGCTCAATAACAACTTTTTCGCGATTTGTTGTATTCTTTGAAGATAAAAACTTCAATATGCTTGAAAATATTAAGAATGAAAATGTAGCTGACATATTAGCGAATTTAGGTGTTATTGCAAATGCACATTTAATGGGTATTTTTAGAATTAAATCATCTAAAACCGATTTTGACGAGTATATAATTCCAGTAAGGTCGCATACTGAAATGAAATCTATGTTTATTGATTATCATTATTGATTTGTCATCTTTTTTTGCAATATATTTAAAACGCATGCTTATTGACATAATATTTAATTTAAACTTAATTCCTTTTTTGTGGAGGAATATTTAAACCACCTTTTTATGAATTGGACAATAATTTTAGGTTATGTGATATTGATTTTAATTCAATACTTTTCTATTCAAGCTATTCCTGTTTCTTTGATAGGAGGAATAATTAATAAAATAACCAATAACATTTTATTTAGCATGTTGGTTGGTGGTCTAATTACATGGTTTTTCATAAATTTAATTTGGTTAAAAGTTTATAATCATAATTTGCCTTTACTTGCTTTTGTTTTAAGTTTTTCTTTTCAATTCATTCACGGAAACTTAAGCAACAAAGAACTTGCAGAAACTTCAAAACAGATGATTGTAGCCGAAATGTGGTCGATATTATTAATTGCACTATATGTTTTAGTGTTAAAAGAATTCAATTGGATATAAACCCGACCGCACAAT
>NZ_JACTAC010000155.1 GCF_014486675.1 Flavobacterium macrobrachii | reverse complement strand
TGCAAAAGCGGGGGGTTTCGTGCTTCTATGACAGTGAAGTGCTAAATTCAAGCTTTGTGCTTTTAATGAAGTTTAGTGCTGAAAATCCCCGCCTTCGCAAAGCGGCAAAACGTTAGCTGATATATTATGACTGCAGTAGAGAAACTCGAATTTATAGTAAATACAATAAATTCAACTGAAGAAATTTCAAATTATGAATTTAATTTTAACGATGACGTTAGAAAAGCATTTTTATTGGTTTACAATCAAGATGAATTGAAAAGAAATTTAGAACGTGAACACCCAAATTACTACAACAAATTTTACAATCTTGATGGCATTGTTTTAACTTTTATTGAAAAGAATAATCTAGAACTCGAACTTGCAAACGATTATCTTAACAAAATTGAAAATAATTCTACTCGAAATTGGAATAAGATTAATCTAGTTAAGTTAGCAATTGAGCAAAATAAAATTGATATAGCCGAACAAATCACTTCTGAATTACCTAATGGAGACAGCGGTTCAAG
The DNA here is from genome assembly GCF_014486675.1 of Flavobacterium macrobrachii. Classification (GTDB taxonomy): domain Bacteria; phylum Bacteroidota; class Bacteroidia; order Flavobacteriales; family Flavobacteriaceae; genus Flavobacterium; species Flavobacterium macrobrachii. Next base: position 663 of record NZ_JACTAC010000155.1, on the reverse strand, counting down.
TCAATATGTTGCACATAGACATTTTTTAAACTATTATGCATCTGTTGGAAATGTTGAAGAATTTAAAAAGAAAACAAAACTTTCAAAACTTGGTAGGTTTCCAAGATATGGAATAGAAAGTTACAAAAGTAATTTATTAGCAGGTTACGCAAGAAAATACGGCATACATAAAGCATTTGAATTAACAAATGAAAAATACTTTGAAAATACGACTATATTAAGTATGATTCGTGAAGTTGCACATACAATAAACTTTTCAGAACTAGATAATTTATTTGAAAAATATCCGATTATAGAAACACAAATTCAAGACGCAAAAGCGTGGATATATGTAGCTCATTTTAACAACCAAGGAAAAATTAACATACCACAAAACGAATTTGAAATAACCTTAAATGAAATTCTTAAAGTTGATAAAGATGATAAATGTGGAGATATTAGATGTAAAGATTCTCTGTTGATGGATATGTTTTACGTAACATTAAATAGAAACCAAGCATTAGAACTGAAAAAACATTTAGTATCGCCTAGAATAAAGTCGGAATTTAATTCATACATAAAACAACAAACGGACGAAAATAAATACATCAGCTAACAACAGTAACTGTTGCACAACCTCAATAAAAAACTAAAATTTTAAAATATTTATAAAAAGTAACCTCT
>NZ_JACTAC010000154.1 GCF_014486675.1 Flavobacterium macrobrachii | reverse complement strand
GCATTCTATGATAAAAAACAAATAAAAATTAAAGTAGATTAACTTGCAAATTTATAAGTGTTTATATAAGGTGTTTGTCTTTTAATCACTGAAAACACACGACCAATAATTTTACATTTTACATTATTTAAAACTAACATTGCATTCTTACCATCATCTTTTTTTCTTTCATAATATTCTTTGAGTTGCGGATCATGTTTAACGGCAACGAGTGCGCACATTTGTAATATTGATTTCATTTTTTTATCGGCCATATGATTTACTTTAGTTCTGCCTTTTATACTCGAACCTGAACTATACTCAAAAGGAGCTGTTCCGGAGTAACAAGCAAACTTCCTAGCATTATCAAAAGCACTAAATCCTCTGGTGGCTATAAGCATATAAATAGCCGTTTTATCACCAATTCCAGGAACACTTTTTATTAGTTCAAATTGATTTTTTAAATCTATATTGTTAGATATTAATTCAATCATTTCCTTTTCAATTGATTTTAATGTTGCCTTCAAAAACTTTACTGTTTTATTATTTATTGTAGCAATTGATTTATAAACCTCTTTAGGCATAAAATCGATATTTTCTTTTGTCGCTTCAAAAAGTTTATACGACTTCATTACTTTTTCTCTTTCAGTGTTTAGTAATTTTAATTGTTGAATAACCTTTTCTGGCAAGGTCGATAGTTTTAGTTTGTCAATATTTCTAATACTGTACAAAGCAATATCTTTCGCATCTGATTTATCATTTTTCCCTCTAGAAATTCCTTTAGAACGTTTAATTTCTATTGCTGGAACTACCCAATAATCAAGATTGTTTTCAGATAAACAACTACTCAATACAGAAGTATAAACACCCGTATTCTCACAGCAAAATAAAACAGTTGTTAAATCTATTTTCTGTTTTATTAAGTTTTTTAAAATTACTTTAATCCCTTTTACATTGTTCTCAACAATAAAGTGATTGGATACCAAAGAAGTGTCCTTTTGTAAAATAACAACATCCAATTTTGATTTTGAAATGTCAATACCTACATAAAATAAATAGTTTTTCATAACTTTGAATTTAGGATAAACAAAAATGTTGAACTTCTTTAGAGCCTTTATTAGACCTTAATGTCTATCATTCTATTTGAAGCAATTCAACGGGTTCAAGGAGAAGACAGAGGACTAATGCGCGATATAAGTCATTAACTTGGCGGATTTGATAGTTCACCTCTGTTTTCCTTTGAATAAATTTAATGTTTTTTATCTAATACAAAGTAAAGGC
>NZ_JACTAC010000153.1 GCF_014486675.1 Flavobacterium macrobrachii | reverse complement strand
ACCATCGGTGTATTTGCTTCTGTCTACCATAGTGGCATACTTATCAAGTTGGGTAGATTTAATATGATTTGTTTTCGTTTTCGTTTCTTGGAAATTTAACCAATCATTTGTAGGTAAGTCTTTTATGAAATAGTATTCTAACCCACAATGATTGAGTACGACATCCCATACAATTCCGATATTTCTTTTTTTAGCTTCAGTTACTAATTTCTTGAAATCTTCATTGGTTCCATATCTACTGTCTATTTTATAAAAATCGGTTGCTGCATAACCATGATAAGAGTATTTAGGCATATTGTTTTCAACCAAAGGTGTGTTCCAAATTTGGGTATAACCCAAGGATTGAATATAATCCAATCGGTTGATTATTCCTTGAATATCGCCACCATGTCGTCCGCTTTCATCCGTTCTATTGGCTTTTTCAAGATAGCCAGTAACATTGTCATTTTTAGGATTGTCATTTGCAAATCGATCGGGAACGATTAGTAGAATTGCATCTTTTTGTGTAAAACTTGCTCTGTTTGCACTTTCTTTTTCTCTGGAAAGTAATGGGAATTCCTTGGTAGTAATTAGTTTATCATTTTTTTTAAATTCGATTTTTACTTTTCCAGGTTCAGCGACTGCACTTATGTTGATAGTGATAAACAAGTAATTTGGATTTTCAACTTTATCAACCTTTGTAATGCTTACTCCTTTGTATTTTAGTGATGGTTCTAAACTGTTTATAGCATCGCCATATACTAGTAATGTTATTTCGTTTAAGTTCATACCAATCCACCAATTAGATGGTTCTATTCTTTTAATTTGGGAATAGGTTGAAAAACTAAATAATGTGAGTAGTAATAGTATTTTTTTCATCTTTCGTAGTTTAAAAACTTACTTGTCTTAATATGGTTTTTCCCAAAGGAATAAGTGTGATGTTTTCTAATTGGTTGGTTGTTTTATTTTTTGCTTTAATTGTGATTTGACCATTTTTATAACTTGCTTGATTGTCTTCGATAAATTGATAGCGATAATCATCTTTTGGTTTATACAATAAATCATCAAAATTGGTGAAGTATGATTTCCCTTTTTCTTCAATAGCATCAATGGGTTTAGCATAAAACAAAGCACCATAACTGAAATATTTTTCGTTATTTAAGTCCACTTTTATTTCAACTTTGGCTTTGAATTCTATTTCAATAAAATCTTCTTTAGCAATTAATTTATCGAAAACTAAGAATTCATTTTCTAATGCGTATTTTTTATTTGTTATGATTTCTGTTGCCCAAGATGGTTTTTTTATTTA
>NZ_JACTAC010000152.1 GCF_014486675.1 Flavobacterium macrobrachii | reverse complement strand
AAAAAAAGGAGTTTTCCATCTGCATTTAAGCATGAACAAGTTTTAAAGTACATCAACAATGATTTTTCATACAGTGATATTTCAAAAGAAATTGATGTTGATAAATCTGTGATTAGAAAATGGGTTGGTTTATACAAAACTAAAGGGATTTTAGGATTAGAAATTAGTAAAACCAAAACTATTTTTAGTTTTGATTTTAAGTATAAGGTTGTCAAATATATGCTTTCAAATAATTCATCACTCTTTGATGCTAGTTTAAAATTTGAAGTACCTATCTCATCTATTTTTCAATGGCAAAAAAATTTTGCTAACTTTGGCTTGAAAGGATTATATCCAAAGTGTAAAGGCAGACCAAAATCTATGAGTGATTATAAACGTAAAAAACGCAAATCAGACAAACCTCTAACAAGAGAAGAAGAACTTCTTTTGGAGAACGAATCGTTACGTTGCCAACTTGATATTCTAAAAAAGTTGCAAGCCTTAATTCAAGCAGAAGAGAAAGCCAAAAAGCACAAGTCATAACAGAATTAAGGCATAAATATGATTTAAAAACACTTTTAAATCATACTAATATGGCACGTAGTAGTTTTTATTATCATCAAAAACAAAATAAATTACCCGATAAATATAAAGAAGTCAAGGAATTAATAAAGTCAATTTATCACAAGCATAAAGGTCGATATGGCTATAGAAGAATAACCGATGAACTGAATAACAAAGTAATAATTATCAACCACAAAACCGTTTTAAGATTGATGAAAATGTTAGGATTAAAAAGTATCATTCGAGTAAAAAAATACAAATCCTACAAAGGCGAAAACGGCAAAATAGCGCCAAATATTTTGCAAAGAAATTTTAAAGCTGAAGCTCCAAACCAAAAATGGGCAACCGATGTAACGGAGTTTAATGTGTCAGGAAACAAATTATATTTATCGCCAATTATCGACTTGTTTAATCAAGAAATAATTAGCTATCAACTAACAGAACGACCAGTGTTTAATCAAGTAGTTATGATGCTCAAAAAAGCATTTAACAAAATACCAAGTAACACTAATCTAATCCTGCATTCTGATCAAGGTTGGCAGTATCAGATGAAACAATATCAGCATTTATTAAAAGAAAAAGGAATAAAACAAAGTATGTCAAGAAAAGGAAATTGTTTAGATAATGCAATTATTGAAAACTTCTTTGGAACTCTTAAATCTGAAATGTTTTATACACAAAAATTTAAGTCAATAGAACAATTAAAAACAGAAATCGATAACTATATTATCTATTACAACAACGAAAGAATAAAGTCAAATTTAAACAAAATGAGCCCGATTAAATATCGAGCTCATTATTGTCAAAATTAATTATTAATTTGTCTAAACTTTTGGGGGCAGTCT
>NZ_JACTAC010000151.1 GCF_014486675.1 Flavobacterium macrobrachii | reverse complement strand
GGCAGCATCACCATCACAGTAAACACAGCACCAGTTATTACAACTCCAACAGTATTTGTTGTTTGTGATGACAGTTTAGACAATGACGGTTTTAATTGTTTTGATTTAACCCAAAAGGATTCAGAAGTTTCTACCGATCCAAATGTTGTTATAACTTACCACGAGACCTTAACCAATGCTCAAACTGGATCAAACCCACTAACAGGTTTATATTGTAACATAAATCCAGGTAGTCAAGATATATTTGTAAGAGCAAGTTTTACAGGCTCAACAGCCTGTTACAGTGTTACTCAATTTCAGTTAAAAATTAATTCATTACCACTACCAAATCCAGTAATTACGGACTATGAGTTGTGTGATTACAACAGCAGTGGAGATGAGGAAGAAGTCTTTGTTTTAAATACCAAAACAGCAGAGATAGCTAATGGACAAACAGGAGTAACAGTAACGTATTATGAAACTCAAGCCGATGCTCAAAACCAAGTAAACAGTTTACCAAACAATTACACCAATACAAGTAATCCACAACAAATTTGGATTAACATTCGTGATAATGCGACAGGATGTAATACAGTTGGTTCATTTAATTTAGTAGTAAATCCATTACCGCTGACTGCAGTGCCACTACCAATCTTCCAATGTAGTAATGGAGCAGTGACCACAGCCACTTTTGATTTAACTGTAAACGAGTCAGTGACCACAGCAGGAGCAACGGGTATGATTGTAAGTTATTACAACACATTAGTAGATGCCCAAACACCATCTAGCATAATAACCACTCCATTATCCTATTTAGGAAGCGATAATGAAACCGTTTATGTTCGAGTAGAAGATAGCGCAACGGGCTGTTACAGTGTTACAACCCAATTATTAAGAGTAACACAAGGACCAGTTGCTATAACTCCAACACCACTAGAGCGATGTGATCCAAATAATGATGGATTTGAAGTATTTGATTTGACTTTAGCAACCAACCAAATAGCAGGAGGAAGTGTACCACCAGGAGTAACGGTAACGTACCACGAAACCCCAACCGATGCGTTACTTGGTTCCAATCCAATTTTAGGACCTTATCCAAACATAGAGCCAAATCAACAAACGATTTATGTAAAAGTTTTCTATACTACGACAGGCTGTTCAAATTATGTTCAGCTCGAGTTAATCGTCAACCCAACGCCGGAAGCGACCGAGCCGACGGATTACCATTTATGTGATTACACAGGTGCTGTAGGTTATGAGAGTTTTGATTTAACGAGTAAAATAACGGAGATATTGGGAAGTATCAATGCTGCTACACATACCGTAACATTCTACACTGATTTACCCCAAGCCCAATTAGGAACCGGAAATATTACCAATGTAACGGCCTATATCAATGGAACGATAGAC
>NZ_JACTAC010000150.1 GCF_014486675.1 Flavobacterium macrobrachii | reverse complement strand
CAATGTCATTAAGTTAAGAAAAAATCATAAGCTATTCTTTTGATTTTTAGTCACTATTGGTTTTGTTCTTGTCCTGTATTTCCCAATTTTTCGTTCAAATTTTCTATCTGGTCTTATTGGAATTAGATGCTTTTTAAATAATTCTTTAAGTTCATTTATGATATCATTCATATCATTTTTAGTGAAAAACAGTTCTAAAATTCTATCTTTCATAAAACCATATGACAAGGTTGTATTTATTTTATATTGATATTTTATGTTTTTAGTTTCGCTTTCTTTTTCAATTTCTTCGTTAATTTCATTTTCTATAAGAGTTTGAATGTTACTTACAAAAAGTGTTGAATAAAAATCTTGTAATATACTTTGATTTGAGTAACCAGAAAATTCCTCAATTTTTAGTTTATTTTTAAGTTCATCATAGTAGGTTTCTATTTTCCATCTTTTAAAATATAATTCTTTAAAAACCTCATTACCATAATGTTTACTATCTAAAAGTGAGGTTGCTAAAACTTCTATTCCACCACCATTTAAAGTTATTCGTAATAGCCTTATTTTTAATGTTGAAGATTTAGTATAGGGTTTATTTTCAAAACTCTTTTTTTGTCCAGGTTTTATTTCGACTATTTGTGATGTTTTACCACTCGCTACAAAATCTTTCACAACTTGACTAAAGTCTAATGGCATACGCATAAGAAAATGTAAATTCTTCTGATAATGTTCATAAATTAATTCAAAAGAAGGATAACCTCTGTCATAAATTATCAAATCATTTGCTTGACAATATTCCAAGAGTTGTTTGGCTTGTGTGCGTTCATCAGTGTCAATTGAAGACAAAATCCCATTAATGCATATTTCATTGAGTAAATCATACAAAACACAAGCTTTGGTCTGAACAATGTAAGTATTAGTTTGGTTTTTAGTTTGTCCGTAAATTTCTTCAAGTTCTTTAGTAAAAGGTAAAGTCAATCGGGAACCATCCATTGCTAATATTCGTAAGTTATCAAATTGTCTTAAAACTCCTGAATTGTCCTTGTAAAATTCTTCAATAATTCGCTGATTTAAGTGTTTAAAAACCTCAGGCTTTATTTTCTTACGAGCTTGGACAAAAGCACTTTTACTAAATGCTTCTTGTGCAATATCTTTTCTTTTGAGAAAGCTCAAAAAGTTTACAATTTCTATTGATAGGCTTCTAGTTAAAAAATTTAGCATAAATAAAATGGTGCCTGAAAAAGATTGCTTCCTGTTTCTTGTAAAATCCTCAGGATTTGTTTTAAAATTATCTTTCAGAAAAGTACTAAAAATTTCTGATTGAAGAGAAGATAAAATCTGAAAAGCTGTTTTTTTGCATGATACTTATTATCTGATTACCATATAAATATACGAATTTATTCACAAAAAAAA
>NZ_JACTAC010000014.1 GCF_014486675.1 Flavobacterium macrobrachii | reverse complement strand
GTTTTTATAGATAGATTTTGTGAGGACAGTTTAATTTACTTGTCCTCACTTTTTATAATATTACAATTTTATTTTGTATTGCAAATAATACTAATCCTGCAATATTTTGTGAATTTGTTTTAAAAAGTAGACTATTCCTATGAGTATCTACAGTTCGTGGACTTATAAATAGTTGTTCTGCTATTTCAGTAGAATTGAACTGTTGACAAATAAGTTCAAGGACTTCTCTTTCTCTTGATGTCAATTCGACTTTTTCAAAAAAATCACTCCTATTTTCAATTGGAAACTTAAATTCTGACAAAATTTTAATTACTTGTTCATTGTAATAAAAAGCCTTTTTATAAACTTCATTTATAGTAAAAATCATTTCTTTTGGTGAAGCATTTTTAACTAAAAATGATGCTGCACCAATTTCTATCATATTAGCAATAAATGATTTAGTATTATAACTCGTTAAAGCAATTATTTTAATATTGGGAAATTGTTGTGTAATCAATTTTGTAGCTTCTACTCCATTTAGCAAAGGCATTTTTAAATCCATCAATATAATATCTGGACGATTGGAGTTGGTTGTTAAAAAATCAATCAACTGATTTCCATTGGCAGCTTCAAATATAACTTCGAAATTCTGTTCGCGTTGCAAGAGAAAGTAAATTCCTTTTCTAAATAATTCTTCATCATCTGCAAGCGCAATTTTTATTTTGTCACTCATCATTAAAAAATAATTTCAATTTTAAATCCTTGATTTATATTGGTTTCTATAGAAAATTTACCTTGTATAACACCAATTCTACTTTCAATATTAATTAAACCCATTCCTTTAGTATGATTAGAACGCTCAAATCCAACGCCATTATCTTCGTAAAGAAATTGCTTTTTTTCGTTTAAATGATGAAAAGAAATTTGCACCTTACTAGCATTGGCGTACTTTAAAGTATTATTAAATAATTCTTGTAAAATTCTAAAAATCGAAAGCTGAATTTCGTTACTTAATTGACTAAAATCAATTGTATTTTGAAAATAAATTTGAAATTTTCCTGTAGATTTTGTTTCTTCTATTAATTCTTCAATTCCAGCTTCCAATCCAAATTTTTCAAAAACAGGCGGAAATAAATCGTGTGCAATTCGTCTTGAGCTTTCGAGTACTTTTGAAGTTAAATCGGCTATATTTTCGGTAATTTCAGCAATTTCATTTGACGAAAGATTTGGAGTTTTTAGTAAATGACTATTCAAAGAAACGACATTTAACTTAGAACTAATTTCATCATGTAAATCACGTGCAATTCGTTCACGTTCGTTTTCTTGAGTTGTTATCATCGCTTCTATCATTTCTTTTTGATGCTGAATTTCGAGATTTTTTTTATCAACTTCGTGTTTGATAATTTTTTTTCTGGAATAATAGAAAAACAATATCAAAACAAAAGCCATTGCCATGAAAGCCAAAAAAGTATACGTAAAAACTCTAATAATTTCAGTTTCTGTTTTCATGTCTTTTTGTTTTTAATAAATCTTTAAGTATAAACAACTGATATATAACATACAGAAAAATGTTTAAAAACCATGTATATACTCCTGCTACATCTTCTATTGCAATCATAATCAATTCATAGGATAAAAAAAGAAATGTACTGCCATAAAGATAAATAAGTAATCCTACAGTTGTATAATAAAAATAGTGCTCTTTATTTAGTAAATTATATAGGTGAAAAGCAGCATATATCACAACAGGTAATGATGTTACGAAAATTTCAAGCAGATTAAGTGAAAAAAAAAGTTCAGGTTTCCAAGCATAATTAATACTTAACACAAGTAATGTTATAATAGATACTATTTTTACCACTTTTTTTTGAAAAGGAACATCCAACAATGTATAGTAAAAATAACTGAGTATTAGAAATTGAAAAATAAAATAAAAATGTGACAAAAAAAGATTATTCATTTTTAAAGTAAACATAACCTTAGATGTCATTTGAATAAATAACATCAAAAGGTTATAAACAAAAAATATTTTAACTGATTTTGTCTTTTTGCAAATATTTTTACCTAACAGTACGCAGTTAACAAATAACAAGATATATCCAATATCAGCAAAAATCTCAGAAACTATTTTTATCATTTCAAATTGAAAAGAGGACTTTTGATATCACATTTGTCAGGACAAGGCTGTGTAAAATCATAAATTTCATAACCTTTTTGAGAATCAATCATGTCATCTCTATTAGAGTCAACTCCAACGAGCATTAATTTTTGCAAACCACTTTCGGGATCAATCCCTACATATGCTCTGATATCAACAGTTCCGTTTTCGCTTAGCAGCTGTTTAAAATCAATTCCAGGAATAAGATAAGCAATTACAGAGTCAGGATTTTTTTCTCTGTAAACTTGTGCCCAGTTTTGAGCTTGCTCTAAAGAAATAACATTTTTTGCCATAATTTGTGTATAGTTTTTTTAAATAGCTAAAATTAGCACAAAATATAGTATTACCTATGAATTAAGTAAAAAATAAGTGTTTTTACGTAGGATTAAAAAGGCACATCGCTATCGTCATCGGAATTTATATTACTTCCAAATGCCTCATTAGCAGAAGGTAAATTTTTAGTCATAAATGGATTATCGTCTGCATTCATTCTAGATGGTAAATCGTCATACATACTTCCAAATTCATCGAGATTGTCAAATTTTCCAAGATTTCCAATGAATTTCAGTCGGATATTTTCTAGCGAACCATTTCTGTGCTTTGCAATAATAAATTCGGCTTGACCTTCGGTTGGAGAATGTTCATCGTCATCCCATTCGTCAATTTTATAATATTCTGGACGATAAATAAAAGAAACAATATCGGCATCTTGCTCAATTGCTCCCGATTCACGAAGGTCTGAAAGCAATGGTCTTTTACTTGAGCCACGTGTTTCCACTGCACGCGACAACTGTGATAAAGCAATAACTGGAACTTCTAGTTCTTTTGCCAATGCTTTTAAATTTCGGGAAATGGTTGAAATTTCTTGTTCACGATTTCCGCCACCTTTTCCGCCACCGCCAGCAGTCATTAATTGAAGATAATCAACAATAATCATCTTAATTCCATGTTGTGAGGACAAACGACGCGCTTTTGCTCTTAAGTCAAAAATGGATAATGAAGGCGTATCATCAATATATAATGGTGCTTTTTCTAAATCCTTTACTTTGGTAGAAAGCTGTTCCCATTCGTGTTTTTCTAATTTTCCGGTACGAAGTTTTTCAGAAGACAAACCTGTTTCCGAAGAAATCAAACGTGTAATCAACTGAACCGAAGACATTTCCAGAGAAAATAATGCTACTGGATGACCAAAATCTATTGCCATATTTCGAGCCATTGAAAGGACAAACGCCGTTTTACCCATACCTGGACGAGCAGCAATAATAATTAAATCGGAAGGTTGCCAACCCGAAGTTACTTTGTCAAGTTTATCAAAACCGGTGGCAATTCCTGATAAACCCTCTTTATTTGCTATTTCTTCAATTCTTTTTTTGGCTTGAATAACCAAACTTTGCGCCGTTTCTGAGCTTCGCTTGATATTTCCTTGTGTTACTTCATAAAGTTTCGATTCGGCTTTGTCTAATAAATCAAAAACGTCAGTCGATTCATCATAAGATTCTTCTATAATTTCGGATGATATTTTTATTAAACTACGCTGAATGAATTTTTGCAGAATAATTCTCGAATGAAACTCAATATGAGCCGACGAAGATATTTTTTGCGTTAGCTGAATTAAATAAAAATCGCCTCCAGCCAATTCTAATTTTCCGTTCTTTTTTAACTGAGCCGAAACGGTTAATAAGTCAATAGGTTGCGAATCTGTGAATAACTGAAAAATAGCTTCAAAAATATGTTTGTGACCTTCTTTGTAAAAAGCATCAGGTTGCAAAATATCGATAACCTCATCAACTCCTTTTTTATCAATCATCATTGCGCCAAGCACAGCTTCTTCTAGGTCGAGAGCTTGTGGCGGTAATTTACCTTTTTCGAGATTTATGATAGTAGTTTTATCTACTTTTATTGGGTTAATATTTTTGAGATTTTCCATGAAGCGAAAGTAATTATTTTATAAAAAAAAACAGGATTGAGTTATTCAAAAATGATGTTTATAAGTTTCATTTTTTTGTTAATAACCATAAAAAAACCGCCTCGTTATTGGCGAGACGGTTTACAATATTTTATAAGATTTTACTCCTTGTATTCGCCCATTTTACTGTATTTGTCCATTCTTTGCGCTACTAATTCTTCTGTTGATAAATCTTTTAGTTCGTTAAACGCTTTCATGATGTATTGCTCAACTGTTTTGAAGGTTGTCACTTTGTCATAATGTGCACCGCCAAGTGGTTCTGGAATTATATCATCAACTAATTTTAGTTTTTTCATATCGGCAGAAGTCAGTTTTAATGCTTCGGCAGCTTGTTCTTTATATTCCCAACTTTTCCAAAGAATAGACGAACACGATTCTGGAGAAATTACAGAATACCAAGTATTTTCCATCATTAAAACTCTATCGCCAACTCCAATTCCTAATGCACCGCCAGAAGCACCTTCTCCAATGATAACGCAAATTACTGGTACTTTTAAACGACACATTTCAAGAATATTTCTAGCTATGGCTTCGCCTTGTCCTCGCTCTTCGGCTTCTAAACCAGGATAAGCTCCTGGTGTATCGATTAAAGTTACGACAGGAATATTGAATTTTTCTGCCATTTTCATTAATCGAAGTGCTTTTCTGTAACCTTCTGGATTTGCCATACCAAAATTACGCAATTGACGCATTTTTGTATTAATTCCTTTTTGTTGACCAATAAGCATAAACGATTGACCATCGATTTGACCTAAACCGCCAACCATTGCTTTATCATCTTTGAAATTTCTATCGCCAAAAAGCTCTAAAAAGGTACCTTTAGTTAGGTTTTCAATATGTTCTAAAGTATATGGTCTGTTTGGATGACGAGATAATTGCACTCGTTGCCAAGCCGTTAGGTTTTTGTATATTTTCTTTTTGGTTTCTTCTAGTTTCTTCTCGATTTGTTTGCAAGTAGCAGTAACATCAACGTTTGATTCTGAACCAATAATTTGACATTTGTCGAGTTGATCTTCCAATTCTTTGATAGGAAGTTCAAAATCTAAGTATTCCATGAGTTGTAGTTTTGTTTAATCGAATAGCAAATATAAAATATTCTATTGTGATACAAGTAAATTTTGACAGATTAGTTGAAAAAAATCAAGAAGATTGAACCGATTTTTTTCGGCTTTTAATTATAACATTCAGTAATACAGTAAATAAGATTATCAGAGCACCAATATAAAATTCAAAACTCATTTGTTCTTTTTCTTTGAAAATAAGCACGGCTAAAATTATTCCATAAATAGGTTCTAAATTGATGGTCAACATGACTGTATATGGACTTAAAAATTTCATTACAGCTGTTGATGCAATAAAGGCATAAGCAGTACAAACTGAACTTAAAATCAATAAATAGACAAAATCTTTAGTAGTAAGTTGGAAAAAATCGGCATTGAAACTATTCCCAAAAAGTAATAAAATTGAGAAGAAGAAAACACCGCCAGATAATTCATAAAAGGAAATAACTGTTGCGTCGTGTTCTTTAACAAATTTGCTATTGATGACTGCAAAAAGTGCTGATAGAAAAGCAGAAATCAAAGCGAGAATTATTCCTTCCCAATAATTTCCTTCGACATTAAAAATGATGTATAATCCACAAATTACAAGAATACCAAGGAAAACTTCATACCAAACAATTTTTTTTCCGTACAAAATAGGTTCCAACAATGATGCAAAAAATGCGCCAGTTGATAAACAGGCTAACGTAACAGAAACATTGGAAACTTTGATAGCTTTAAAGAAAGTAAACCAATGCAAAGCAATGATTAATCCGGAGAAAATAAATTGTAAAAATGCTTTTTTGGAAACCCGCAATGGAAGCTTTTTGAAATAGATAAAAACAGCTATAAATCCAACGGCAAAAAGCATTCTGAACCAAACTAAAGGCAATGCATCCAAGGAAATCAATGCACCAAGAATGGCGGTAAATCCCCAAATGAATACTATCAAATGAAGATGTAAATAGCTTTTTGTATTATCGCTTAGCATTTCTTAAAAGGAAAATTGCTAAAACTCCAAAAAGAATATTTGGTGTCCAAACGGCTAATAATGGTGGTGCCGTTGAAGCTTCGGCAAGAACTCCGAATACTTTGTCTAAAAATACAAAACCAAAGGCAAGAATGATTCCGATAGCTAAGTTCATTCCCATTCCGCCGCGACGTTTCATAGACGAAACAGAAACTGCAATAATCGTTAAAATAAATGCCGAAACCGGAATGCTGTATTTTTTATACAAAACCACCAAATAGGTATTGATGTTAGACGAACCACGTTCTCTTTCTTTCTCAATAAATTTGTTCAACTCGTTTAATGGTAGCGTTTCTGCGATGTAAACTACTGGCGTTAAATCGTCTAAATCAAAAGTAAAAACAGTATCTTTCTTTTCGCCTTTTTCTATGATATCGTTTAATATTCCAACTTTTCTTTTGGTGTAATTAAAAATGGTATAAGTAGAGTCTTTTGGATTGAATTTAATTCGTGAAGCGCTTAATTTGTACTTTAATTTATCGCCTTCAAATTTTTCCATAGAAAAGTTAAAAGCCATTTTAGATACATCATTAAAACTGCTTACATAAATGTATTCGTCTTTGCTGATTTGTCTAAAAACATTGGAGTCGTCTTTAACACTTGCACTATTGTTATTGAGATATTTATACCTAAAACTCTTGAAACCAGCTGCTGCACTTGGCATCAAAAAGACATTCATAACCAATGCAAAAACCGAAACCATCGTGGCTCCAATTAAATAAGGTCGTAAAAATCGGGTGAATGAAATTCCGGAACTTAAAATAGCTATAATCTCGGTATTGTTAGCCAATTTTGAGGTGAACCAAATAACCGATAAGAACAAAAATATCGGAAATAATAAATTGGCAAAATAAATGGTAAAGTCTAAATAATACTTTGCTACTTCAACAAAAGGGACTTTATTGGCTAAAATTTTATTGATTTTTTCAGATACATCGATAATAATTCCAATAGGAATAAACATCAATAACATTACTATAAATGTTACTAAGTAGCGTTTTAAAATGTATTTATCAATTATTTTCATCCTCAATTTAGAGTTTAGAATTTAGAATTTAGAAAGTTATCGATTATAAAAATCTATTTCTAATTTCTAACTTCTGATTTCTGACTTTATAATCGTTGGCTCATATTTTTCACCATCATGTCTTTCCAAGTTCTAAAATCTCCTGCTAATATATGTTTTCTGGCTTCGCGAACCAACCACATGTAGAAACCTAGATTATGAATGGTTGCGATTTGCTTTCCTAATAATTCATTTACAGTAAACAAATGGCGAAGATAGGCTTTGGTATATTGTGTATCAACAAATGTGATTCCCATTTCGTCTATTGGTGAAAAATCGGCTTCCCATTTTTTGTTTTTCATGTTGATTGTTCCGTTGGCTGTGAAAAGCATTCCGTTTCTTGCGTTACGCGTTGGCATAACACAATCAAACATGTCAATTCCTAAAGCTATATTTTCTAGAATGTTGATTGGTGTTCCAACTCCCATTAAATAACGTGGTTTATCTTCTGGAAGGATTTCACAAACCACTTCGGTCATGGCATACATTTCTTCGGCTGGTTCACCAACAGATAAACCACCGATGGCATTTCCTTGTTGACCTGCATTAGCAATATATTCAGCAGATTGTTGACGTAAGTCTTTGTATGTACTTCCTTGAACTATTGGGAAAAATGTTTGCTCATAACCATATTTGAATGGTAATTTATCTAAATGAGTGATACATCTGTCCAACCAACGATGTGTCATGTGCATTGAACGTTTTGCATAACGATAATCACATGGATATGGTGTACATTCGTCAAATGCCATGATAATATCGGCACCAATAGAACGCTGAATTTCCATTACATTTTCGGGAGTAAAAAAGTGATACGAACCATCGATATGACTTTTGAACTTTACTCCTTCTTCTTTAATTTTTCTATTGGCAGAAAGCGAATAGACTTGATAACCACCAGAATCGGTTAAAATATTTCTATCCCAATTCATGAATTTATGCAAACCTCCAGCTTTTTCGAGAATTTCGGTTTGTGGACGAAGGTATAAATGATAAGTATTTCCAAGAATAATATCGGGATTGATATCGTCTTTTAATTCGCGCTGATGAACACCTTTTACGGTTCCAACGGTTCCAACAGGCATGAATATTGGAGTTTCTATTACGCCATGATCAGTAGTTATTGTTCCTGCTCTGGCTTTTGACTGTGTATCTTTTTGTAGTAAATCGAATTTCATTTGTACAATTATAGTCGGCAAAGATAAATTAATTCGGATTTATCAATTAGTAATTATGAAATTATTTAACATAATCGAATTGAGTTCTGCTAAAGGTTATAAATGAGTTACTAAAAGTACAAAATGTTCTGCTAAAGGTTATGAATGAGTTGCTAAAAGCACAAAATGTTTTGCTAAAGGTTATAAATGAGTTGCTAAAAGCACAAAATGTTTTGCTAAAGGTTATAAATAAGTTGCTAAAAGCACAAAATGTTCTGCTAAAGACATAAAATGAATTACTAAAGGCATAAAATGTTCTGCTAAAGACATGAAATGAATTGCTAAAGGGTAAAAATGAGTTGCTAAAGGTTGAAAATGAATTTCTAACACATTTTATAAAGTGAAATTTCTTATTAACAAACGTTTGATAAGTAATGTACAAAACTTTTGTCTTTCGAAAAAATAGAATTACTTTTGCGACATTAAATTTTTAACTACATAAAATGTCTAACACGCAACATTTACAAGATTTTACAACACAAGTTAGAAGAGACATTCTTCGTATGGTTCATGCCGTAAATTCTGGTCATCCTGGTGGTTCGCTTGGCTGTGCTGAATTTTTTACTGTGCTTTATCAACATCAAATGAAACGCAATTCAGGATTTGATATGAACGGTATTGGAGAAGATTTATTTTTCTTATCAAATGGTCACATTTCGCCTGTTTTTTACAGCGTTTTAGCAAGAAGTGGTTATTTCCAAGTATCGGAATTGGCAACTTTTAGAAAGTTAAATTCGAGATTGCAAGGACATCCAACTACGCATGAAGGTTTGCCAGGAATTAGAATGGCTTCGGGTTCATTAGGACAAGGATTATCAGTAGCAATTGGTGCGGCGCAAGCTAAAAAACTAAACAAAGACAACCATTTAGTTTATGCTTTGCTAGGTGATGGCGAATTGCAAGAAGGTCAAAACTGGGAAGCGATTATGTATGCTTCGGCAAAAAAAGTAGATAATTTAATCGCAACTGTTGACTTCAACGGTCAGCAAATTGATGGTTCAACGGATGATGTATTATCTTTAGGAAATTTGAAAGCTAAGTTTGAGGCTTTCGACTGGGATGTTTTAGAAATCAAAGAAGGAAATAATATTGACGCCATCATTGCTGGATTGGAAGATGCTAAAAGTAGAACAGGTAAAGGAAAACCGGTTTGTATTTTGTTGCACACGGTTATGGGTAATGGCGTTGATTTTATGATGCATACGCATGCTTGGCATGGAAAAGCGCCAAATGATGATCAGTTAGCTATTGGTTTGGCTCAAAATGCTGAGACTTTGGGAGATTATTAATTGTATTAAGACTTAAGTATTAAGAATCAAGACTATTAATAAGAAAGTATTACTACAATTTAAAACACAACACAAACAAATGAAAAAATACGAAAATACAGGAAGTAAAGATACACGTTCAGGATTTGGTGAAGGAATGACCGAATTGGGACAAAAAAATGAAAATGTCGTAGCACTTTGTGCCGACTTAATTGGTTCATTGAAGTTTGACGATTTCAAGAAAAATCATCCAGAGCGTTTTTTCCAAATTGGAATTGCAGAAGCTAATATGATTGGAATTGCTGCCGGATTAACCATTGGAGGAAAAATTCCTTTTACAGGAACGTTTGCTAACTTTTCTACGGGAAGAGTTTATGATCAAATCCGTCAATCGGTGGCTTATTCGGATAAAAACGTGAAGATTTGTGCTTCGCATGCTGGTTTGACACTTGGAGAAGATGGTGCAACACACCAAATTTTGGAAGACATCGGTTTGATGAAAATGTTGCCAGGAATGACAGTAATCAACACTTGTGATTATAACCAAACTAAAGCAGCAACGATTGCATTGGCAGAACATCATGGTCCAGCATATTTACGTTTTGGTCGTCCAGTTGTGCCAAACTTCACTCCTGCTGACGAACCGTTTGTGATTGGAAAAGCAATTATGCTCAACGAAGGAACCGATGTAACGATTATTGCTACTGGACATTTGGTTTGGGAAGCGTTGATTGCTGCTGAAGCTTTGGAAGCCAGAGGTATTTCTGCTGAAGTAATTAATATTCACACGATTAAACCACTTGACGAAGAAGCTATTTTAAAATCGGTTAAGAAAACTGGTTGTGTAGTTACTGCCGAAGAACACAATATCATTGGTGGTTTAGGCGAAAGCGTTTCGAGAACTTTGGTTCAAAATCATTTAGTTCCACAAGAATTCGTTGCTGTAAACGATAGTTTTGGCGAAAGTGGAACACCTGACCAATTAATGGAAAAATACAAGCTGAACAATCAAGCGATTGTGGAAGCCGTTGAAAAAGTATTGAAAAGAAAATAATTTTTTAAATAAATAACTCTTAAAAAACACCTTTGGAAATTAATTTCTCTAAAGGTGTTTTTTATTTAAACAAATTATTAAATCTCTTTAACTAGCAATTATTGAACGCAACCTTTTTTACATTGCTACGTCTTAAAAATAAAATTAATATGACAATAAAGAATTACTCGACATTACTACTTGTTTACTATCTTTTCTCGAGCTGTTTTGGATTTGGAGAAGTTGATTCCAGAAGTAGTTTTAAACCTGTTTATATGAAACGTTCTGATTTTGAAAATTCTATAAAATTTGAAGCACCTAAATCAATTTTAAAATCAGGAAAAATATACATTAAAGATGAAATAATGTACTTAAATGATGTAAACAAAGGATTTCAAATTTATAATTATTCCAATCCAAATAATCCAGTAAAAATTGGGTATATAAACATTCCTGGTGCTACAGATGTTGCTATTCGAAATAATATTTTATATGTCAATCAAGCAACCGATTTAGTTACAATTAACTATAATACTTCTGCTAACTCTGTCACAGTTACTAATCGAATAAAAAATGCTTTTCCACCCAAAGTTTCTCCCGACGGATTTATGGCAAAAGAAAAACAAAATCAAGTTGTTATTGACTGGACCAATTCAAATTAATTATGAAAAAAAATATTATTCTTTTACTTTCAGTATTATTCTTTGGTTGTTCAACAGATCAAAATAACAACGAAACAAGTGATGGACAAGGTGGTTCTTTGGCTATTTTTGCATTGAAAGGCAACTATCTATATGGAGTAGATAATTCAAAATTGAATGTGTTTTCTCTTTTAAATCCGTCAGCTCCTGTAAGTGTAAATGAAGTTGAAGTTGGTTTTAATATTGAAACATTGTTTTCTTTTGAAAATTATTTATTTATTGGATCTAGAAATGGAATGTTTATTTATTCTATAGAAAATCCAGAGAATCCTATTCTTTTATCACAAGCTCAACATTTTACAGCTTGTGATCCAGTTGTTGCTAATGCTACGCATGCATTTGTAACTTTACATTCGGGTACTTTTTGTGGAAATAATTTAAATGTTTTACAAGTGTATAATACAACAGATGTTAATAATCCAATATTAATTCACTCAAGAAATCTTACTTATCCAAAAGGATTAAGTCTTTACAACAACTACCTTTTAGTTTGTGACGATGTAATAAAAATATTTGATATTCAAAATCCAGCTGAACCAGTATTAGTAAATACAATTAATAAAGAATGTTTTGATATTATTATAAATAACAATACGCTTTATGCAATAGGTGATTTTGGTTTATACAGGTATGAATTAAATCCTAATAATATCAATGATATTCAGTATAAAAGTGAAGTAGCTTTTTAACTTAGAAATACCCAAAAATTAAAAAAACCGTATCAATTTTAAACTGATACGGTTTTTATTTTTTTAATATTCTCTATTCACATCAAAAGCTTCCAAATAATCGGCTACTCGTTTTACAAAGCTTCCGCCAAGCGCACCGTCAACAACTCTGTGGTCATAACTGTGAGATAAAAACATTTTTTGACGAATTCCGATGAAATCACCTTCTGGAGTTTCTATAACCGCAGGAACTTTTCTAATCGCTCCAAGAGCTAAAATTCCCACTTGAGGTTGATTGATAATTGGGGTTCCAAATACAGAACCAAAAGTTCCAACATTCGTTACAGTATATGTTCCGCCTTGTGTATCGTCTGGTTTTAATTTTCCAGCTTTCGCACGATTTCCTAAATCGTTTACCGCTTTTGCCATTCCAACTAAATTCAACTGATCCGCATTTTTAATTACTGGAACAATTAAATTTCCATTTGGTAAAGCCGCAGCCATTCCAAGGTTGATATTTTTCTTTTTAATAATGTAATCGCCATCTACAGAAATATTCATTCCAGGGAAATCTTTCAATGCTTTGGCAACCGCTTCCATGAAAATTGGTGTAAACGTCAATTTTTCACCTTCGCGTTTTTCAAAAGCGCCTTTCACTTTATCTCTCCATTTCACGATATTCGTAACATCAACTTCAATAAACGATTGTACGTGAGCCGAAGTTTGAACCGAAGCAACCATATAGCCAGAAATTAACTTACGCATTCTGTCCATTTCAATGATTTCGTCGCCACCATTTACTGAAACTGGCACTGCAGAAGTTGCTGTTGGTTGAACATTTTGAACAACAGGTTTTACTACTGGAGTTACCGTTTGTGCTACAACTGGCTGATTAGTTCTATTTTTTACAAAATTCAAAATATCGTCTTTCGTAACGCGACCATCTTTTCCTGAACCCGAAATACTTTCCAATTCAGCAACAGAAACACCTTCTTGATTAGCAATATTTTTTACTAATGGCGAAAAGAATTTATCTGAACCTGAAAAATCAACTGGAGCGACAGTTTCTTTGGCTACTTCAATAGTTTTGGTAACTTCTGCAACAGCAATTGGCATCTCGACTGCGCTCGATGTGACAGAACTATTTTCAGCAGATGAACTTCCACCTTCAGTTTCGATAATTGCAATGGTTTGACCTACTTTTACAACATCGTCTTTACCAAAAAGTTGTTCTACCAAAACTCCCGAAACTTCACTTGGAACTTCGCTATCTACTTTATCAGTAGCGATTTCAAGTACTGCTTCATCCATTTCGATTTTATCGCCAACATTTTTTAGCCAATTCGTAATTGTTGCCTCAGCAACGCTTTCACCCATTTTAGGTAATTTCAATTCAAACTTTGCCATATCTATAAACTAAAGTTGTGTGTTTTAAATTTCGATGCAAAAATACTAATTGTTTTGAGCAAACACTACGAATTATGCAATTTTTGATAAATTTATAATTTCTCCTATATCGTTTGCGTGATTACTGCCAATAATTACTTTTGACTGTGGTAAATACATTTTATAAGTGATAGTAGCAGCTTTATGTTTTTGCATAAAATCAATGATTTCTTTGAACGAAAACGACTGAAAATCAAAGATAATTTCGGTATGTTTATTTTTATTTAAGGAAAATTCAAGAAGATTAGATTGAAAACTAATTGGTTTTTCTAATGCTAATTGTACTTCGTTTTTGGAGAATAAAATATAATTGTCAACTGCTATACTTCTATTTTTTTGTTGTGATTTTTTGATTTTGGAAAAAACAAAAGCACCAATTTTCATAAATCCACTAAAAAACAATGACTTTTTAAAATGTTTGTTATAGAAAAAATTCATCGCTTCTTGAAAACGCTTCATGTATTTTTCATCACGAACGGTGCTTTCACCTTTATAATGTATTACCGAAGTTTCTGCAAAATAGTAGTTTTCTCTACCCGATTTTTTGACCATATAACTCAAATCGATATCATCCGAATACATAAAACAATTTTCATCAAATCCACCAACTTCAAGATATAATCTTCGTTTCATTACCATAAAAGCACCAACGAGAATATCCGCTTTTCCCGATTGATTTTCCGATAAATGTTGTGCATAATATTTACCAAAAACATTTGAAATTTTATACAATCCGAAGATTTTGGTAAAAGCAACCCAAGGTGTTGGAACGCCACGCTTGCTTTCGGGCAAAAAGTTTCCTGTTCCGTCGATGAGTTTGCAACCTATTATTCCGAGTTGCGTGTTGCGTGTTGCGTGTTGCAAGTTTGGCATCTCGACTGCGCTCGATGTGACAGCATTCAGTATTTTTTCAAATGTATCTTCGGCGACAACCGTATCAGGATTTAGAATGCAAATGTATTCGCCTTTGGCTTGGTCAACGCCAATGTTATTTCCTTTTGGGAAACCAAAATTGGCTTTATTTTCGATGAGTTTAACGTTAGGAAAGTATTCTTTCATCATTGCACAACTATCGTCTGATGAATTGTTGTCAACCACAATTATCTCGGCATCAATATTCTGAATGGCTTTTTGCACACTCAAAACACAGAGTTCGAGAAAATAACGGACGTTATAATTGAGGATAATTACGGATAGTTGCATTGGACAAATTTAAAGCAACTTTTCTAAATCTTCAGGATTTTTTAGATTGTTCCAAAAAACATGTAGTTCAATTACTTTTTTTTCAGTGTTGAAACTATAATATAGTGTTGTTTGTTTTGAAATAACTAGACAATACAATTTGTATTTTTTATTAAAAATTCCAATTTCAGGATTTATTGAAAGACGATTTAAATTTATATCAACTAAATCTTCAAATTTTTGAACTTCTTTTTCATTCCACTTCAACAAAATAAATCCTAATTCTTCTGTATAGGAATTTATAGCTGTTAAATTCCATTTAAAAGAGAAACTCATTTCAAAAAAGGAAACTTTGATTTAATTATTTGTCTTGCTTCTTCATGAGAAAAAACCTTTCCATCTTGATGTTCTTTAATTGATTTTTCCAAGAGTTTTACCAAAACTGGATGCAATTCCTCGGAAGTTGCTTCAACTTTTGGAGTTGTTTCATACACTTCTGATGGTTCGTTTATTGTATTTTTCTTTTTGGAAGTCATTTTGAAAAAAATTTGAATTGTAAATATACGAAAAGTTTGAATTAGTTAATATACCAGTCAGGTTTTTGAAACCTGACTGGTGTAAAATTGTAGATAAACACAAAAGACGATTGTTTTTTAACCCCGATTATCTCACTGATGAAATGATTTTTATCTGTGTTCGATGAATTTCATTTGAAATGGAAATCCTTTTTTGAAAAAAAAGATTGTAATGTAAAGCGGGAAAATGGAATACCGATAAATCCCGAACGATTCGTTCCAAAAGAAAAGATTGCTTCTTGCTTTGTAATGAACTACTTTTGCAATCGTAAAAAATAATATTGTGAATTACCTTTCTGTAGAAAATATATCGAAATCGTTTGGCGAACGAACATTGTTTAAGGACATTTCGTTTGGAATTAATAAAGACCAAAAAATTGCTTTTATTGCCAAAAATGGTTCGGGAAAAACCCAAATTATGCGCATGATTAATGGTGATGATGAACCTGATACTGGGCAAATTATCATTAGAAAAGGCATTAAAATGGCGTTTTTGTCGCAGAATAATTTACTGCAAGATGAACTGACGATTGAGGAAAGTATTTTTGCTAGTGATAACGATGTTTTAAAGGTGATTGAACGCTATGAAAAAGCGTTGGAAAACCCTGAGGATGAGGAAAAATACCAATTGGCTTTTGATGAAATGGATCGTCATAATGCTTGGGATTTTGAAACGCAGTTCAAGCAAATTTTGTCCAAACTGAAATTGGACGATTTGAAACTGAAAGTGAAATCGCTTTCGGGTGGACAAAAAAAGCGTTTGTCTTTAGCAATTATTTTGATTAATCGTCCGGATTTGTTGATTTTGGATGAACCAACTAACCATTTGGATTTGGAAATGATTGAATGGTTGGAAAGTTATTTTGCAAAGGAAAACATAACTTTATTTATGGTAACGCACGATCGATTTTTCTTAGAACGTGTTTGTAATGAAATTATCGAACTTGACAACGGAAAATTATATTCGTACAAAGGCAATTACTCTTACTATTTGCAGAAAAAAGAAGAACGAATTGCGATGGAAAATTCATCGATAGACAAAGCGCAAAACTTGTTTGTAAAAGAATTGGCTTGGATGCGAAGACAACCTAAGGCTAGAACAACCAAATCGAAATCCCGTCAGGATGATTTTTATAAAATTAAGGAAGTTGCTGAAAGCCGCAGAAAAGAAAATGTAGTTGAGCTGGAAATCAACATGGAACGCATGGGAAGCAAAATTATTGAGCTTCACAAATTGTTTAAAAAATTCAAAGACAAAGTTATTCTCGACAATTTTACGTATGATTTTCAACGTGGTGAACGCATAGGAATTATTGGTAAAAACGGAACAGGAAAATCAACATTTCTTAATATTTTAACCAAGACAATGGTTCCAGATAGTGGAAAAGTTGTCATTGGCGATACGATTAAAGTGGGTTATTATACGCAAAGCGGCATTAATCCAAAACCGGGACAAAAAGTTATTGATATCATTAAAGAATATGGCGAATACATTCCGCTGACGAAAGGGAAAATCATTTCGGCTTCGCAGTTGTTAGAACGTTTTCTTTTTGATGCCAAAAAGCAATATGATTTTGTAGAAAAACTTAGCGGTGGCGAATTGAAACGATTGTATTTGTGTACGGTTTTAATTCAAAATCCCAACTTTCTTATTTTGGATGAACCAACGAATGATTTGGATATCGTTACGCTAAATGTTTTGGAAAGTTTCCTTTTGGATTATCCAGGATGTCTGCTTGTAGTGTCGCACGACCGCTATTTTATGGATAAAATTGTGGATCATTTATTTATTTTCCGTGGCGAAGGACAAATTGAAGATTTCCCAGGAAATTATTCCGATTTTAGAGCGTATGAAGATAGTTCGGAACCAACCAAAAAAGAATTAAATTCGGTTAATACGGAGAAAAATAGTTGGAAGCAAAACAACTCGACTGCTGCTGGTTTAAATTTCAACGAGCAAAAAGAATTCAACAAATTGGAACGTGAAATCAAAGATTTGGAATATGAAAAGAAACAAATCGAAAATCTTTTTGCCGAAGGAAAAGTATCCGATGCTGAAATTACGAATAAAGCCAACGAATTGGAAAAAATCATAAAAAAACTAGAAGAAAAAGAAGAACGTTGGTTTGAGCTTTCTTCAAAAATGGAATAATAAAAAAGTTTGCAGTCTCAGTCTCAGTTGACAGACTGAAAACTGTGACTGAAAACTGTGACTGAAAACTGTGCTACAAATCATTAAATCATATCTGAAATTCCTCTACAATTCCAAAAACCAACACGGAGTTCATTCGCCGTTTGTGTATGATTTAGTAACGAAATGCTTTTATGATAAAATAAAACATCCCGAATATTCCATTCTAAAAAACTATCGGAAATCATTACTTGAAAACAAAAACTTCATCGACGTAACTGATTTTGGTGTAGGTTCACGTGTTTTTAAATCCAACAAAAGACAAATCTCAAAAATTGCTAAAACTGCTGGAATTTCTCCAAAAAGAGCCGAGTTACTTTTCAGAATAACAAAATATTTTCAACCTGATACTATTCTGGAAATTGGAACTTCATTAGGATTAGCAACATCTGCTCTTTCTTTAGGTAACTCAAATGCAAAAATTACTTCACTTGAAGGTTGCCCAAAAACATCTGAAGTTGCTATAACCTTATTGCAAAAGTTTGGTTTCTTTAATGCAAGAGTGGAAACAACAGAATTTTCAAGCTATCTGAAAACCCAACAACTGACAACCGACAACCGACAACTGATTTACTTCGACGGAAACCATTCCAAACAAGCAACACTTGACTATTTTGAACTTTTACTTCCAACTATTGCTAACGAAACCGTTTGGATTTTTGACGACATTCACTGGAGCAAAGACATGGAAGAAGCATGGGAAACCATAAAAAATCATCCAAAAATTACTGTAACCATCGATACATTTCAATGGGGAATTGTGTTCTTTAGAGCCGAACAAGAAAAAGAACATTTTAC
Source organism: Flavobacterium macrobrachii (assembly GCF_014486675.1). GTDB lineage: Bacteria > Bacteroidota > Bacteroidia > Flavobacteriales > Flavobacteriaceae > Flavobacterium > Flavobacterium macrobrachii. The sequence continues at coordinate 34,741 of NZ_JACTAC010000014.1, read as the reverse complement.
AATTAGAGTGTAAAAAAAATAGCAACCATTACTGATTGCTATTTTCTGAATTGAATAAATAAACTTAAAAATTATTCTTTTGCCTCTTCATTTTCTCTTGCTTTAGCACCAATTCTGTTTACTTTAAACATTGGAGCAAATTTAAATTTTATTGATGCAATTTTAGTATTATCACTAGATGACAAACCTTCTTTTTCAACTGTGTTTTTTCTTGTATCTAATGCTTCATACATTAACTTAACTTCATCATAATCTTCTCTAGAAAAATCACTTTTATTTGCTTTGTAAGTATCAAAGAAACTTTGATATGTACTCAAAATATTATCTTTATTAACCCACGAAAAATTCATGTCTTCACCAATTTTTCCAGCACCAAAAAATCGATCTCTCAAAAGTTGATTTGGATTGATAACCTGTTTTTTTGCCGCTTTTGTTTCAATAGTTGTTTTAACAATAACATATCGTGCATTAATACTATCAATTTTTGCCTGACTAGTATACTTTACATCTTCAGTTAACTTTGATATCGCATCACTCGATTCTAAATTTTTTCTATCAAAATCACTAGAAATTCTGTCCCAATTGGTTTCCGTTTCTTCAATATTAATCGCTTCAATAGAATCTACATAACTTTCCAATGAAGCTATTTTTTTATCCGCAATTTCCAACTCCTTGTTTTTACAAGAAACTAAACTCACTGCTACGATAAAAAAAACTCCATATTTCAAAATACTTTTTTTCATTTTATAAGGTTTAAATGTTGATGTAAAACTAATCCAACATCAATTTTTAAGCATTACACAATTATTTATAAAAATTACATAATTCTTTCAATTAAAAGCAAAAAACAATTGTAACAATATCAGTATATTTACTACCAATAAAAAAACTCAATTCAATTAAAAATGGCAAATCCATTAATCAACATAACACAAATCAAAAGAGATTTCCAGCTTGGAAACGAAACCATAAATGTTTTAAAAGGCATTGATTTACAAATCAATAAAGGCGAATACGTTGCACTAATGGGACCAAGTGGTTCAGGGAAATCAACACTGATGAACCTTTTGGGATGTTTAGACACACCAACTTCTGGTAGTTATATTCTCAACGGAAAAGACGTTTCCCAAATGCACGATGACGATTTAGCCGAAATTAGAAACAAAGAAATTGGTTTCGTTTTTCAAACCTTCAACCTTTTACCAAGAACAACAGCGTTAGACAATGTAGCTTTGCCAATGATTTATGCCGGTTATTCAAAATCCGACAGAAATTCTCGCGCTTCCGAAGTACTAACCCAAGTTGGACTTGCCGATAGAATGGATCATCAACCCAACCAACTTTCGGGTGGACAACGCCAGCGTGTTGCCGTTGCTCGTGCTTTGGTCAACAAACCTTCCATCATTCTTGCTGACGAACCAACAGGAAACCTTGACAGTAAAACCTCGGTCGAGATCATGAAACTTTTTGGCGACATTCACGCCGCTGGAAACACTGTCATTTTAGTAACGCACGAAGAAGACATTGCAGCTTATGCTCACAGAATTATTCGCCTTCGAGATGGATTAATCGAAAGTGATAATATTAATAAAGATCATTTATAATTTAAACAACTCAAAATAGTTTAGTTATGAAAAAAGTTTTCTTTTTGATTATTATATTGCTCAATTTTTCTACTTCTTTTGCGCAAAATGAGACACATAAAAAAGTAACAAATTCATTTATTCTAAACTTTAACAACAGTAATTTTGAAATGATATTCAATTCATTTTCAACAAAAATGAAAAATTCACGTCCCAAAAATTACTTCCTTAATTTGTTTAAAAAGGTTAAAAAAGATTACGGAAATTTGTTGTTTATAGAGCTAACAGATTACCAAGAAAACAGTCAAAAGAAATCCAGAGGAATATATAATGGCCATTTTGAATCTGGAAATCTACAAATCAAGATAACAGTTGACTCAAAAGAAGAAATTATAGGATTATATATTTTAAAAGATAAAATAGTTTTATGATGAGCGAATCGCATGGGCTTTATCAGTAATAGTAATTCCAGCTTTTCGTTTCTATCTTTCTTGAATTGCCACGGGTTTAAACCCGGCAATTCAAGAAAGGATTTCCACTACAATCTGGGCTAATTAGATAAACCTTTCTAATTTTTGCTACCTTTGAAAAAAGAAATTTAAGTTTAAAATAAACTCTCAAACTTTTAAACACATAAACCCAAAATGAAAGTATATACCAAAACCGGCGATACCGGAACCACAGCGCTTTTCGGCGGAACACGTGTGCCAAAGCATCATATTCGCATCGAAAGTTATGGAACGGTAGATGAATTAAATTCGCATATAGGTTTAATTCGAGACCAAGAAATTAATGTTTTATATAAAAACATATTAATTGAAGTTCAAGATCGACTTTTTACTGTTGGCGCAATTCTTGCCACACCACCAGAAAAAGAAGTTTTAAAAAACGGTCAAAAACGCCTTCAAAATCTTGGCATTCTTGAAACCGATATCGAATTTCTCGAAACCGAAATCGACACTATGGAAAATAGTTTGCCACCAATGACACATTTTGTACTTCCTGGCGGACATACAACCGTGTCATATTGTCATATTGCAAGATGCGTTTGCCGTCGTGCCGAGCGTTTAGCTGTCCATTTGAATGACATAGAACCAACTGACGAACTCGTAATTAAGTACCTAAACCGACTTTCTGACTACCTTTTTGTCTTGGCACGAAAGTTGTCCTTTGACCTAAAAGCCGACGAAGTTCAGTGGATACCAAGAAAATAGAAATTTTAGATTGTTGATTAACGATTCTCGATTTAAGAATAAAAAATCAACATTTAAAGTTTAAAATGTTTTATAAAAATCACTGTTCTTAAATCAAAAATCAGCACGTTCTTACCTAATATTGAAAATAAATCAAAAAAAACTTGACTTTTTCAGTTAAAAATTTATTTTTGCATAAATTAAAAACCGATAGAAGATGTATTGGACATTAGAATTAGCATCCTATTTAAGTGATGCGCCGTGGCCTGCAACCAAAGATGAGCTTATTGACTACGCTATTAGAGCTGGTGCTCCGCTAGAAGTAGTTGAAAACCTTCAGTCTATTGAAGACGAAGGCGAAATATACGAATCAATGGAAGAAATTTGGCCAGATTATCCAACCGACGAAGACTATCTTTGGAACGAGGATGAATATTAAAAAATAACAACCAACAATTGAAAAGTCCGAATTAGGGCTTTTTTTTTGTTAAAATTTGCACTTTATAAAATAAAACAATTATGAGTTTCATAAATAGTATTCTCAAAGCTTTTGTTGGAGATAAATCTCAAAAAGACGTAAAAGCGATACAACCTTTAATTACTAAAATTAAATCTTTTGAAAGCACTTTAATGGCTTTGTCTCATGATGATTTGAGAAAAAAAACCGTTCAATTCCAAGAGAAAATCAAAGCCGCACGAGCTGAAAAAGACAACAAAATCCAATCGCTTAGACAAGAAGCAGAAAACACTACCGATGTAGATAAAAAAGAAGATTTCTACAACGCTATCGATGTTTTAGAAAAAGAAGCTTATGAAATTTCAGAAAAAGTTTTAAAAGAAATTCTTCCAGAAGCCTTTGCTGTGGTTAAAGAAACTGCACGTCGTTTCAAAGAAAACACATCAATTACCGTTACAGCAACACCAAAAGACAGAGAATTTTCGGCAACGAAAGCTTACATCACTTTGGATGGAGACAACGCCATTTGGGCAAATTCTTGGAATGCTGCCGGAAAAGAAATCACTTGGGATATGATTCACTACGACGTTCAGTTGATTGGTGGAATCGTATTGCACGATGGTAAAATTGCCGAAATGCAAACCGGTGAAGGAAAAACATTGGTAGCAACGCTTCCACTCTATTTGAATGCGTTAACTGGAAACGGAGTTCACTTGGTAACCGTGAATGACTATTTAGCAAAACGTGATAGCACTTGGAAAGCACCTTTATTCGAATTCCACGGATTGACTGTTGATTGTATCGATAATCATTCGCCAAACTCGGCTGCAAGACGCAAAGCATACGAAGCTGATATTACGTATGGAACAAACAACGAATTTGGTTTCGATTATCTTCGTGATAATATGGCACATTCGCCAGAAGATTTAGTTCAAAGAAAACACAATTATGCTATTGTCGATGAGGTCGATTCTGTTTTAATTGATGATGCTAGAACACCATTAATTATTTCAGGTCCAGTTCCTGATGGTGATCGTCATGAGTTCATGGAATTAAAACCAAAAATCGAAAACCTTTACAATTTGCAACGTCAATTATCAAATGGATTTTTAACCGAAGCTAAAAAATTAATCAAAGAAGGAAATACTAAAGATGGTGGTTTCCAACTGTTAAGAGCTTATCGTTCGTTACCAAAAAATAAAGCTTTGATCAAATTCCTAAGTGAAGAAGGAATTAAAGCGCTTTTACAAAAAACAGAAAACGAATACATGCAAGACAATAACCGCAAAATGCCGGAAGTAGACAAAGCAATGTATTTTGTAATCGAAGAAAAAAATAATCAAGTGGAATTGACCGATAACGGTATAAAATTCCTTTCTCAAGATACCGATGAAAACTTCTTCGTTCTTCCTGATATTGGAACCGAAATTGCTATTATCGAAAAACAAAATCTTGACAAAGATGCTGAAGCCGAAGCTAAAGAACGATTATTTCAAGACTTCGGAGTAAAATCGGAACGAATTCATACGCTTACGCAATTATTAAAAGCATATACACTTTTTGAAAAAGATGTAGAATATGTTATCATGGACAACAAAATTATGATTGTCGATGAACAAACTGGTCGTATTATGGATGGTCGTCGTTATTCTGACGGTTTACATCAAGCCATTGAAGCCAAAGAAAATGTAACCATTGAAGCGGCAACTCAAACCTTTGCAACGATTACATTACAGAATTATTTCCGTATGTATAGCAAATTGGCTGGTATGACTGGAACTGCCGTTACTGAAGCTGGCGAATTATGGCAAATTTATAAATTGGACGTAGTTGAAATTCCAACCAACAGAGGAATTTCAAGAAAAGATAAAGAAGATTTAATCTACCGTTCGGTTAGAGAAAAATTCAATGCGGTTATCGAAGATGTAACGCAGTTATCACAATCTGGAAGACCAGTTTTAATTGGAACAACATCGGTTGAAATTTCAGAATTATTGAGTAGAATGTTGAAAATGCGCGGTGTAGGTCACAACGTATTAAATGCAAAAATGCACAAAAGCGAAGCTGAAATCGTTGCCGAAGCTGGAAAACCAGGCGTTGTAACCATTGCAACAAATATGGCTGGACGTGGAACCGATATTAAACTAACTCCAGAAGTAAAAGCGGCTGGTGGTTTAGCAATTATTGGTACAGAACGCCACGACTCACGTCGTGTTGACCGTCAGTTGCGTGGTCGTGCTGGTCGTCAAGGTGATCCTGGAAGTTCGCAGTTTTATGTATCGTTAGAAGATAACTTAATGCGTCTTTTTGGTTCGGATAGAGTTGCCAAAATCATGGACAGAATGGGATTGAAAGAAGGTGAAGTTATCCAACATTCGATGATGACAAAATCTATCGAACGTGCGCAGAAAAAAGTAGAAGAAAACAACTTTGGAACTCGTAAACGTCTATTGGAATATGATGACGTAATGAATGCACAACGAGAGGTAGTGTACAAACGTCGTCGTCATGCTTTGCACGGAGAACGATTGAAACTAGATATTGCCAACATGATGTATGACACATGCGAAGTAATTGTTGGCGATAACAAAGCACAAAATGATTTCAAAAACTTTGAATTTGAATTAATCCGATATTTTTCAATTACTTCACCAGTAACAAAGGCTGAATTTGATAAAATGTCTGAAACCGAAATTACAGGCAAAGTATATAAAGCAGCAATGGCTTATTATACTGAAAAAACAGCTCGTAGCGCAAGAGAAGCTTTCCCTATTATTGCAAATGTTTATCAAAACGAAGGAAATCAATTTGAACGTATTGTAGTTCCTTTTTCGGATGGAATTAAAACGTTGAATGTGGTAACCGATTTGAAAAAAGCATTTGAAAGCGAAGGCGCACAACTAGTTGCTGATTTTGAAAAAAATATCACGTTGGCGATTGTGGATGAAGCTTGGAAAAAACATTTACGCAAAATGGACGAATTAAAACAATCGGTTCAGTTAGCTGTTCACGAACAAAAAGATCCGTTACTGATTTATAAATTGGAAGCGTTCAAATTGTTTAGTAAAATGATTGATAGCGTAAACAAAGAAGTGATTTCGTTCTTGTTTAAAGGCGATTTACCACAACAAAATCAAAACATTCAAGAAGCACGAGAAGTAAAACGTAATGACAATTACACCGAAACTCGTGACGAAATTGAAAGCAGCGAACAAGCAAACCGAGAAGCAAGTCAAACGCAACAACGTCCGCAAGTAACAGAAACCATCGTTCGAGATCAACCAAAGATTAACAGAAATGACAACGTTACTATAAAACACGTAATGAGTGGCAAAACCGAAACCATGAAATACAAAAAAGCCGAAAGTTTATTAGCTGGTGGCGAATGGGTTTTGGTTAACGAATAAATAATATAATTTTTAAGAATATAATCCTCAATAGATAAAAATGTTGGGGATTTTTTTATAAGATTAATGTACAGACTATTTGTTAATATTAATTAAAAATAATTTAGTGCATAAAAAACTCCAACATTTGAAGTTGGAGTTTAATAAAACTAACGTGAAATAAATTAAAATCTATAACCAACACCTATTAAAAAGTGACTTACTTTAGTGTCACCTGTTAAACCCAATGAATATCTTGGATCAACAAAAAGATTTTCTGTAATGTCGTAAGAAGCTCCAATATCAAAATTAAATCTAGTTTTGTCATCATCGTTAGATTCTAAACTATAGAACATCGATGGTCCAGCCAATAAATTAAATTTTTCTGCAATAGTATATTTCACTAAAACAGGAATACTGATGTAATTAAAATCAACTCCATCTTTGGCAGCTGCATGATAATTCAATCCTGGTTGTAAAGAAAATTTGTCTGCAATACCAAATTCAGCAAAACCTCCAACATAGAAACCAGTAGCCGAAACACTTCCAGCTCCATCTGCTTTTGCTGATAACATGTCTAATCCTGCTTTAGCACCAAATTTTGTTTCCTGAGCATTTGTAAATCCAAACGCGAATACTGCAACAGCAGCAAAAAGTAATTTTTTCATCATAAATTGTTTTTAAAGTTATAAGACAAAACTACCTAAGCTAAAAATATTTAACAATACGACAAATGCCGTATTTTACAATTCTAAGTTAAATGGTCAGGAAAAATCTTTCCAGGATTTAGAATGTTATTTGGGTCAAAAACACGCTTGATACTTTCCATCAATTCCAAATGAGAACGTGAAAAAGCAATATCCATGAAGTTTTTTTGTACATAACCAATACCGTGTTCGCCCGACAACGTTCCTTTGAGTGAAACGGTTAATTCAAATATTTCACGAATACCAATTGGAACTTGTGTTTGCCAATTGTCATCCGTCATATCGCCTTTGATGATGTTTACGTGTAGATTTCCATCGCCAGCATGACCATAACAAACGGATTTAAAACCATGCTTCGCTCCTATTCGTTTAATTCCTGTCAATAGTTCAGGCAACATATAGCGTGGCACAACCGTATCTTCTTCTTTATAAATCGAATTGGCTTTCACGGCTTCGGCAACCGAACGACGCATTTTCCACAAGGCCTTTTTTGTATCTTCTGTATCAGCAAAAAGCACCTCATCAATTTCAAATTGTTCAACAACTGACATTATTTTTTCGGCTTCAAGCATCAAGATTTCTGGATAATTTCCATCTACTTCAATTAATAAATGCGCTTGAACTTTGTCATCAACATTGATACTTATATCGTCGTGGTATTTCAATGTCCAATCGATAGCATCGCGTTCCATAAACTCCAAAGCACTTGGAATAATTCCAGCACGGAAAATAGCCGAAACGGCTTCGCAAGCTTCTTGTGCTTTGTAAAACGGCACTAACATTAAAACATTATGCGAATTTTTAGGAAGCAATTTCAAAACCGCTTTCGTGATTACGCCAAGCGTTCCTTCGCTGCCAATCATCAATTGGGTTAAGTTGTAACCTGTAGAGTTTTTTAACGTATTGGCTCCAGTCCAAATGATGTCGCCATTTGGCAAAACAACTTCTAAATTCAAGACATAATCTTTGGTTACACCATATTTCACCGCTCGTGCACCACCTGAATTTTCGGCAATGTTTCCTCCAATCCAACAACTTCCCATACTGCTTGGATCGACTGGATAGAACAATCCTTTTTCGGCAACGGTTTCACGTAAAACTTGGGTTATTACAGCTGGTTCAACAGTAACTTGAAGGTTTTGTTCGTCTATTTCGAGGATTTTATTTAATCGTTCCAATGACAATCCGATGCCTTCATAAATGGATAATGAGCCACCACTTAAACCCGTTCGCGCACCGATTGGTGTAGTTGGGATTTTATATTCGTTGGCTACTTTTATGATTTGTGAAACTTCGTTAGAATTGGCTGGTTTAACGACAACATTAGGCGGAAAAACATAGTCTTCGGTTTCGTCGTGACCGTAGTGATTTCTAGTTTCGATGTCGGTAAAAATATAATTTTCACCAACTATTTGAGTGAGTTTATTCAGTATTTCTGGATTAAGTGACATGGTTTTTTATTTAAAAAAGTAAATGTAATGATAACAAAAACAAAAGACAAATCCTGATTAGCCCTGATTGAAGTGGAAATCCTTTTTTGAATTGCCACGGGTTTAAACCCGTGGCAATTCAAAAAAGATTGAAACGAAAAGCAGGAATAGGGAAAACAAGAATGCACTACCGATTCGCTCCTACTCTTTTTTCTTTAAATTGGGAAGGAAATAACAAATTGCACCAATCAACGGAAGATAGGAACAAACGTGATAGACGTATTGAATTGAGGTTTCGTCTGCCAATTTGCCGAGTAAAGCCGAACCCAAAGCACCCATTCCGAAGGCAAAACCGTAGAAAAGTCCGGAAACCATGCCGAGTTTTTTAGGTAATAGTTCTTGTGCGTAAACCAAAATGGCTGGAAATGCTGAGGAAATGATTATTCCAATGACAACCATTAATACATCAGTCCAAAAAAGGTTCACATAAGGCAACAGCAAAGCAAAAGGAAACGCTCCGAAAACGGATAACCAAATAACATATTTTCTACCGATTTTGTCGCCTAATGGTCCGCCGAGAATGGTTCCAACGGCATAGGCAATCAGGTAAATAAACATGTGAAATTGGGCTTGCTTAATGGTTAATCCAAATTTATCAATAATGTAAAATTGGTAATAACTCGATAGACTTGCTGAGTAGAAAAACTTAGAAAATATAACGATTAGAAGTATGGTAATAGCGATTTGTACTTTTCGTTTTGGAAGATTATGAAAATCGATAAAAGGTTGCACTTTGTTTTTTCGCAGTACTAAATGGTCGCGATACCAATAGGCAATTTTGCTTAGAATTGCCAATCCGATTGCGGCTACGATGATGAACCAAAGAATGTATTGTTGTGAATTTGGAATTACAATTAATGCTACTAAAAGTGGTCCGAGTGCTGTTCCGAAATTTCCGCCAACTTGGAAAATAGATTGTGCCAAACCACGTTTTCCGCCCGAAGCTAGATTGGAAATTCGTGCCGATTCGGGATGGAAAATGGATGAACCTGTTCCGATTAAAATTACCGAAGCGATTATCCAGTAGAAATTATCGGCAAAGGAAATGGAAACAATTCCTGCCATGGAGAACAGCATTCCGTAGATTTGGGAGAAAGGCTTTGGATTTTTATCGGTATAATAACCCACTAACGGTTGGAAAATGGATGCCGAAAACTGAAAAGCAAAAGTGATTAAACCAATTTGTGAAAAGGTCAAGTTATAACTTTCCTTCATCAAAGGATAAATAGACGGAATAATTGCTTGAATTAAATCGTTGAGCAAATGGGCAAAACTGATTGAAAATAGTATTGAGTAAACTGTTTTTTCTACTAAAGGGGTTGCCTTTTTTGTACCATGTAGCGTAGTTTCTACTTCCATTTTATTTTTTTAACGCCACAAAAGTACTATTAATATTAGTCATTAAAATAACATTTAGTAATTTTAGCAAATCATTAAGAGTAGTATTTTTTAAACGAACAGACACCTTGGAAGAAAACCAAAAGAAATCGGCACTAAAAGAGAAAGACGGTATTCCTCAACCAGAAACTTTGAACGCATCTTCTGTTCAAAACGTCTTGCTCAAGAGAAGAAATCAACCTTCGGCAAAGGAATTGATTGCTGGAATTTTGGCACAAGATAAAGTAGCACTCAGCCGCGCCATTACCTTGGTAGAAAGTACTAATCTTGACCATCTAGTCAAAGCAAACGAAATCATCAACGGCTGTTTGCCTCACGCCAATAAATCTATCCGCATAGGAATTACGGGTGTGCCAGGCGTTGGTAAAAGCACTTTTATTGAAGCTTTTGGAAAACACTTGACTTCTATGGGTAAAAAAGTTGCCGTCTTGGCGGTTGATCCAAGTTCATCGATAAGTCACGGAAGTATTCTTGGCGATAAAACCCGAATGGAAGAATTAGTAAAAGACGAAAACGCATTTATCCGTCCGAGTGCTTCGGGAGATACGCTTGGTGGTGTTGCTCGAAAAACCCGCGAGACTATTATTCTCTGCGAAGCGGCAGGATTTGACACGATTATTATTGAAACCGTTGGCGTTGGTCAAAGTGAAACTGCGGTTCACAGTATGGTGGATTTCTTTTTGCTATTAAAAATTTCGGGTGCTGGCGATGAACTCCAAGGGATAAAACGTGGCATCATGGAAATGGCTGATACCATTGTTATCAACAAAGCCGATGGCGATAATATTGCTAAAGCCAAATTAGCTAAAACAGAATTTAATAGATCGTTGCATCTATTTCCTGCCAAAAACAGTGGATGGATACCAAAAGTCACTACCTGTAGCGCCTTTGAAAAGACAGGAATTGACAACGTTTGGAAGATTATTTCAGAATATTTAGAACTGGTGAAGAGTAACAATTATTTTGACGAAAAACGTCAAAACCAAAACCAGTTTTGGATGATGGAAACCATTAATGAGCAGTTAAAAAACCATTTTCATCAATTTCCTTCGATGGAGGAATTATTAAAAAACAAAAGCTTGGCTGTGCAGCAAGGAAAAATTTCTCCTTTTAAAGCCGCCAACGATTTATTGGACTTCTATTTTAAATCCAAACCATAATCGTTTTGCTCCGCTAGGCTTATCGCATATAGTTTTGCACTCGGTTTAAAAACTCCACCGGTGCTACTCGCTGTTCCGAAGCACTAATACATTTATCCACCGCGTGAGCAATGCGCAACCTTGGTACATCAGGAAACTCGTCAGAGATTAAATTGATAATCATCCTGCGCTCTACAGCATCCGCAGCGTTTATAAACTGCGTATGGTAGACTTGTTTACATTTTTTTTCTAGATTTTTCCAACACATAACTTAATTAATAATGCATATAAATTTGATACATCTGATACAGCATAAACATTATGCTTGCTACAATTAATATTTTAATGACTAACTCTACGTTTTTTAACATCTTCATACTTTACATTTTAAACCTGCCTCTCTTTTTAATCCAATAAATGAAGTAACCCTCAAGGCAGGAAATTAAAACTACTCAACCAACTTTTAATTTATTTTTTAATTTATGGCATATATAACAACTCTTTTGGCTCTTTATTACTTGCAAATTTCAGCATTATATTTGACCTGTATATACGTATTTTTACGTATATTGGAAGTAATATAATCTTACAAAAACACCCCAAAGACCTTTTTTTTGTACCTATTGATTATAAAACTACTCGACAAATCATCAAAAGTTGAAGTTAAAAAATGTTACTATGATTACCCCGTTATGGTAGCCATTACCGCATCGCTCCATGGACCTACTTCGCCACGGTTATTTTCCCATCTAAGCCAGTAAAACACATTTTTACCAGCAAGTTCTCCATTAAAATGATAAATATGAGGCGAAGCAGTATCGGTAGCCATATAGCTAAGCTCACTAGGATCGATAGGTGCCTCGCCTACCTTGAACCAAATTTGACAACCGCGAACCCCATGAGGCTTTGCTAATGAGCCATCTTCGTTAGTAAACGAAATAGTATGCTCTAGTCTTCGGCTGGTATCTACCTGCCCTATAGGGATAGTAGTAGGCACCGGTACTGGTGTTCTAGTAGTACTGCGTTCATGAACATTGAGCGTATTTCGGTCTTCTAATGTCCAAATGCTAGCGGGAATATCTGCATATACGGCTCTTAATGCCGTCATTAATTCTTCTTTTGCCCCATCTTTAATTTGAATTATTGTTTTGGTTTTTGTGTTACTGTTTTGAGATTGGGGAAAAATTTCATTCCACGCCTCTAATTTTAATTCAATCAAATCTTGATTGGCTTGAGAGATTAATAACCTTATTCTGTTTTCTAATAAATAAGGTACTGCAATTTGAAAATACGAGTTCAAATCAGCTTCTTTACTCGGAAAGGGTTTAGAGTTAGGCATAATTTAAAGTTTTATTGGTTAAACATTATTTATAATTTTCTTTATCTACTTCTAAAGTAAAATTGTTCTGGTAAGGATACCGAAGCTTCCGGTAAGGATACCGAAACTTCCGGTAAGGATACCGAAGCTTCCGGTAAGGATACCGAAACTTCCGGTAAGGATACCGAAGCTTCCGGTAAGGATACCGAAGCTTCCGGTAAGGATACCGAAACTTCCGGTAAGGATACCGAAACTTCCGGTAAGGATACCGAAACTTCCGGTAAGGATACCGAAATCTTCGGGGCGCAACCCAAATCTTTTTTTATGCATCCCAAAAATTGGCGGGCATCACTGGCCAATTTTGGGTGCAATCTAAAAAACTACTCAACTTATACTGAACAATTTGTAATCTACTATTTTAAAGAGCGATAGTTAGTTATAGAAAGCTGATTTTTATTGAAATATGTTTGATTAAAAAAATTTACTTTGAATAACTTTAACAAATATTGTATGTTTTTAACAAATAATTTCCAGTTAAAAAACGGTATTTAACAGGGTTATTTAACGGGTATTAAATACCGTTGTTTAACGGGTATAAATAATTTGAAAAGATCTTATTTTTAACAAAAAACTAGTCGTTTATTTGTGGTAACTATTAAAATTAAATGACAATGTTTATTTTTATATTTTAACGCCTACTAATTTTGTTATTTTGTATGTATACTAATGATACTTTTTTTATTGAACTTTGCTTCTACTCTATAGGTTTTTTAAGCTTGGCGGGTGTCATTAGCCTTTTTCTTAATTTTTATTTTTCTTCAAAAGTTTATAAGTTTTATAGTGCCTATCTAGCTATTTTAATAGCGTTTGTTTTAATTGTGTATTATAAAAACACTGGCGATTTTCCTCCTAAAACGCCTCGTCGTCGTACCATGAATTTATTGGTAGATGTTTTGCAGATGCTAAGCCATTTTTTGTTTTGCGCTTTTATCTATTATGCCATGATTATTGAAGACGAAAAGTTTAAAAAACTTGTGGTTTATTTTCGTATTTTCTTGGGTTTTACTATTATATATATACTGGCAGTTATAGGGTTTCCTTTATTTATGAGCCGTGATTTTGTGGTGTTTTTAATTAGTAGAATTGTAATTATTGGTTTGTCGTTAGTATTTTACATCCAGTTGTATAAAAATTTAGACAAAGTTTTTTTTAGGTATCTTTTTGCGGCAGTAAGTTTTGTTTTTATAAGTGGTTTTCTTGCACTATGGGATAGTTTTAGCACCGAAGGTCATAGCAAATACACAGGTTTCGACTATTTGTGCTATGGTTTCTTTTTAGAAAACCTTTGTTTTGTAGGTGCATTTGTGTATCGCTATTTTAAGGTAAATAAAGAAAAGAAAGAAGCAGAAGAGCTGTATTTGACCCAACTGTATGCCACTAAACTTGAAATTCAACAGCAAACGATGGATAATATAGGCAAGGAAATTCATGATAATATTGGTCAAAAATTAACTTTAGCCAGCATTTATATGCAGCAATTAGAACATGAAAACAAACAAACTGATACAAAAGAAGGAATACAAAACATTAGTGGCATTTTGAACGAAACGCTATGGGAAATGAGAGAATTAACTAAATCATTAACCCAAAATTCAATTTCAGAGCAACTAATTTATGATTTAATTCAAAAAGAATGCGAACGAGTAGAAAAACTAAAAATTATCAAAGTCAAGTTTCTTTGCTATGATAAAAAACTAATTTTAGACACCGAAATTAAAACGATACTAGTTAGGATCGTTCAAGAGTTTATACAAAATAGTATCAAACATTCAGAGTGTGAAACCATTTCTATAGTGATGCATTCACATAAACAAAAAGCTACTCTAGTTTTAACAGATGATGGAATAGGTTTTGATTTAGAAAAAAGATATACCAACGGAATGGGGCTAAAAAACATGGAGAAACGAGTGAAAATGATTTTGGGTACCTTTGCTATAGAAAGTAAGATTAATGTAGGAACAAAAATAACGATTACTTTACCTATATAGTGAAAAAGAAAATAGCCATAATAGATGACCATGTTCTTATAGCCCAAGCTATAAAAGGAATAATTAGCAACTTTACTAACTTTGAAGTGCTCTACGTATGTGAAAACGGTAAGGAACTTATTGATAAAATAACTAAGAAAAACCAATTGCCCGACATCGTTTTATTAGACATCAGCATGCCGATAATGAATGGTTTTGAAACCGCAAAATGGCTCCAAGAACATCATCCAGAGGTAATGATTGTAGTATTAAGCATGCAAACCGATGAAGAGAGCATCAACAAAATGATTAAAAATGGTGCAAGGAGTTATTTATTAAAAAATGTACATCCAAGAGATTTGGAAATGGCACTCAATACCATGCTAGAAAACGGTTATTATTATCCAGACTGGGCATCGCGACTTATTTTTTCGGGCATGAATAAAGTAAAAGGAAAATTATCAAACAAATTGTCTGATAGAGAAAAAGAATTTCTGCGCTATTGCATCACCGAAATGAGCTACAAAGAAATAGCAGAAGAAATGCACTGTAGCCCACGAACGGTTGAAGGTTATCGAGATAGTCTATTTGAAAAATTGGATTTAAAAAGCCGTGTTGGTCTAGCGGTATATGCTATTAAAAACGGCTTTGAGTAGAACTAATCTTTGGGAACTACTCGTCGTAACCTTCCATTTCTTTATCATAAAACTCTCCGGCAAGCGTAATTAAATGCTCCATTTCGCTTTCGAGTTCGGTTTCATCTTCGCCTTCAAGGTCTTCAAGAAATTCTACCTCATCATCTTTTAAGTTGATAATAAAACGAGGGAAATCAAGGTGAATAACAAATATATCTTCTGGAAAATCAGAGTTATCAGCGAGAACAAATTTTGGTAATTGCATTTTTATTAGTAATTAGTGATTAGTAAATAGTTTACAGTTAATAGTGATTGGTAATTAAAGCTTTATACTTTTTACTCATCACTATTTACTCTTTACTTTATAAGTTTTTTAGTCAAATAATCGAAGCGAAGATACAAAAATAATGCTGCTGCTGTCAAACCCGCTAACAATCCTATCCAAACACCTACGGCTTTCATATCAGTATATAATCCTAAATAGATTGAAACGGGAAAACCAATAACCCAATAGGCAACAAAAGTCATATACATTGGTATTTTCACATCTTGTAAACCTCTTAAAGCACCAAGAACAACTACTTGAATACCATCGGATATTTGGAAAAAAGCAGCAACAATAAGCAATTGTGCCGATATGGAAATTACTTCTTGGGTTTCAACAATAGTAGCTAAATCTTGGGTATTGACAAAAATAATAGGTAATACTTGGTGGAAAGCAATAAACAATATAGCAAAAACAATTTCGAGTATAACCGCTAAAATAAATATCGATAATCCAACGGTTCTAAGCATGATATAATCTTCTTGTCCTTTTTGATTAGCCACGCGAACCATAGCCGTAACGCTCAATCCCATAGCAAACATAAAGGTTAACGATGCCAAACTGAGCGCAATTTGGTTGGCGGCTTGACTAGTGGTACCAATCATTCCGCAAAGCCAAATCGCTCCTGTGAACAACGCTACTTCAAAAAACATTTGCATCGACGAAGGAAGTCCAATTTTGATAATCTTCAGGTTTATTTCCTTCTTAATTTCTTTTAAAGTAAAGCCTTCAAAATAGTAATGAAACTTGGTTTTGCTTTTCATAATGTAATGCATGAAAATCAGCATGATAATTCTTGAAGCAATAGTTCCAATAGCAGCACCGATAATACCCAACTCTGGAAAAATCCAAATCCCGTAAATAAAGAAATAATTGATAACAACATTGGCAACATTTCCAACTATCGTTGCCCACATCGAGTATTTAGTTTGGCTCATTCCGTCAGCAAACTGCTTGTAAGCTTGATACATAATCAACGGAACTAGAGAAAACCCAACAATATCAAGATAAGGTTCCGCCAGCGTTACAACAGCTTCGGGTTGTCCCATAAAAGACAACAAAGGTTTGGAAAAGAAAACAAAGCCGAATAAAATTAATCCCAAAATAGTACACAAATACAGTCCGTGATGAAAGGCCAATCGACCTTCTTCTCTATTCGATTTTCCATGAGCTTCGGCTACTAAAGGAGTGATTGCGGTAGAAAAACCAATACCAAGCGACATAGCGATGAAAATGAAGCTATTGCCCAGCGAAACCGCAGCCAATTCGGTCGGACCAATTTTTCCAACCATGATGTTATCTACAATTCCAACCAAGGTGTGACCAATCATCCCGAGAATAACAGGATAAGCCAACTTTAAATTGTATTTGAATTCTTTAGTGTAATTTGAAAAAGTCACTCTTGCATTTTTTAACCCCGAAACTTCGGGGTGCAAAGATAAAGTATATAAAGACAAAAATTTCAAAAATCAAAAGTCAATTTCAAAAACAATATCAATATCAAAAACAATTTCAATTTCAATTTCAATTTCAATTTCAATTTCAAAAACAATATCAATTTCAATATCAAAAACAATATCAAAAACAATATCAATATCAAAAACAATATCAATATCAATATTAACTTTTGAACTTGACTTTGTAAAAAGGAATATTTTTATAAATTTGATGTCTAATCCAATAACAAATAAAATATGAAAAAAATTCTACTCTCAATTGCAATAGCATTTTCATTAAATTCCAATGCACAAAATATTTTCAGGGATGATTTTAGCACCTACAATACAGGTGTTCAGTTAAGTGGTCAAGGTTCATGGACAAACAATTCATCCAATGGAGGTTCAGGTCCATGCACTGGAGCTATATGCTCAAATGCTCAAGTGGTTCAACAAAATATCGGTTATACAGGTTATGGAAGTTCATCAAAAGCTTTTAGTTTAACCCCAGATACTGATGGATGTGGTAGATTGTTTGGAACTACCGTTACTTCGGGAGATTTATATGTTGGTATGGTTATCAATATAACCAATGCACAAACATCACCACAAGATTTTTTTAGAGTACAAAACGGCAGTTTCATAACAACTACTTTCAGAGTACTTGTTCAACCTACAAGCGGAAGTACATACAGTATCGGAATTAGAAAAGGTGATCTTGCAAATCCTACTGTTTATACATCCAATTCATATAACTATGGAACTGATTATTTATTAATTTTTAAATACACTCAAGGTGCAGGAGCTAATGATGATACTGTTTCGCTGTATGCAAATCCAAATTATTTAGCCGGAGAAAGTGGTAATAACGTTTCCGCAACAAATTTTGCAGGAAATGACCAAGCTGGCGGAATTGATAGATTAGTTTTTAGACAAAATGTAGGTCCAGCTGGAATGCCAACCGGTAAAGTTGGATTGGTTAGTGTTGCTAGAACATGGGAAGAATTAACTTTTACATTATCTAATAATGAATTTACTAAAAATTCGTTTATCATAACAAGCAACCAAGCCAATTACGGAAAACTTAACATTAAATCTTCCATTGCTTCAGAAAAAGTTCGTTTGTCAATATACAACATTGACGGTAAAAATATCGAAACGAAATTAATTACACTCAACGAAAATAATAATGATATAACGATAAATCCAATTCAGAATAAAGGAATTTATATTGTGGAAATTTCATCTGAAAACAATCGATTTACTCAAAAAATAATTGTGAATTAATCATTTAAAAAAAATGCGCTAAAGACTTTAGCGCATTTTTTTTTATCCTTTCAATTGGTCTTTATAAAGTTGAAGATTATCTTTCACTTTTGCATCCAATGTTGGCTCAGCAATATCGGTTAACGACTCTAGTTTTTCCCAAATCGTTTTGGCTACAATATATCGTGCAACACCTTTATCATCCGCAGGAACAACATACCAAGGCGCATAATCGGTATTGGTTTTATTAATCGCTTCTTCGTAGAAGTTCATATAATCATCCCAACGTTCGCGTTCTTTCAAATCGCCAGTCGAAAACTTCCATTGATCTTCCGGTTGTTCCAATCGTTTCAACAATCTTTTGCGCTGTTCATCCTTACTCATGTGAAAATAAAACTTCAAAATGGTCGTTCCGTTTTGCGCAATATGCTTTTCAAAATTATTGATTTGCTCCATCCTATTTTCCCAAAACTGTGGCGTTATGTCTGAAACTTTCTCAATTCCAGGCAAATTTTCAAACAAAATATATTCCGGATGCACGCGGGTTACCAAAACATTTTCATAATGCGTTCTGTTGAAAACCGCAAACTTTCCTTTCTCGGGCAAAGCCAAATAATGTCGCCAAAGGTAATCGTGTTCCAACTCCGTCGAATTAGGCGTTTTAAAACTATGAACCACAACACCACGTGGATTAAATTCCTTAAAAACCTCCCGAATCAAACTGTCTTTTCCACTCGTGTCCATACCTTGCAAACAAATCAAAAACGCATGACGATTGTGCGCATACATCGCATCTTGTTTGGCACTAAGCTTTTTTTGAATATCGTCCAAAGCCGTTTCTTCTTCTTTTTTCGATGTTTCAATCGACAATTCAGTTGGTGTATTAAACAAATCAAGTTTGCCTTTTACCCTAAAATCTTCTGGATTAATTGAATGCATAAGTATCTTTTTATGTTTATAAAAATAGTATTTTTGAGGAGCTATTTCCAGCTATTCGCTATATCTTTTTCTTTTTTTGTTTTGTCATCTTGAAATTGTCGGAGAACAAAACAAAAAAAGAAAAAGGATGCCGCTTCTATCTGGGCTAAACTTACCTGCTAACTTATGGAAAAAATTCAACTTTCGCTACTTTTTAAAATCATCGGCATTGGTTCTGCATCAGGATTACTATTTCAAAACAACACCATTTTGGCAATCGGCGACAACAGTTCGTATCTCTACGAATACCAAACCGAAACCTCAAAACTGCAACGTCATCCGCTTGCCGAAAATCCTCAAGAAAACACTCCAAAAGCTTTCAAACCCGATTTTGAAGCCATAACACAATATGCCGACAGCATTTACATCTTTGGTTCTGGTTCCACCGAAAATCGAAATTTCATGGTGCAAGTTGACAGTAAAACCAAAGAAGTTATAAAAACCCAAGATTTAACCGATTTGTACTTAACCATGCAATCTTTTGCTAAAATTGCCCCAGAAGATTTCAACATCGAAGGCGTAATTTATAATGGCGAAACTTGGTTTTTCTTCAATCGTGGCAATGGAAAAACAGCAAAAAATGTAGTTTTCACCGTAGAAGGAAAAAATCTAGTCAACGAATTTCAAATCATCTCTAACGAATACAAACTCCCAAAAATCAAAGGCGTTCGCACCAGTTTTACTGATGCAATTTTGGTCGATGACAAAATTTACTTTTTGGCTTCCGCAGAAAATTCCAATTCAACGTATGATGATGGTGAAGTTCTTGGCAGCATCATCGGACGAATTGATGTAAAGAAAATGAAAATCGATTTCACCCAAAAAATTTCCGATACTCATAAATTTGAAGGTATTACATTGTATAAAAAATCGTCCAACGAAATTGAATTTCTACTTTGCGAAGACAATGATACCGAAGTTTTGGAAGCGGATATATATCAGTTGAAGTTAAAAACAAAATAAAACCTTTTGAGATTCCTACGGAATGACAAACTACAATTTGAAACAAACTACAGTCATTTCCAACTTGATTATAAACTGAAAACAGACAACTGAAAACAGACAACTGAAAACTTTTTTTCACTCCTTCCCAACCTTTTTGATAAAATAATCCTCTTTAGTAATAAAGACATTCATTGTGATAAACGAAAACCTAATACAAGCTTGTAAAAAAATGCAGCGAGACGCGCAGCGGCAAGTCTATGAACAGTTGTCGCCCAAGTTGTATCGAACCTGCAAACGGTATCTCAAGAAAGAGGAAGAAATTGAAGAAGTTATGGCAGATGCGTTTTATACCATATTTACCAAACTTGACCAACTGAAAGAAATTGGCGCTTTTGAAGCATGGGCAAGAAAAATAACGGTCAATCAATGCTTACTTCAATTGAAGAAAAACATCAATTTTAATCTGTATTTAGAAGATACAAAAATTCATGTTTTAGCAGAAAACACTAACGATACCAAATTGGAAGAAGAAGATTTGCTCAATCTGTTAAACCACATTCCCGAAGGATGCAAAACGATTTTTAATCTGTTTGCCATAGAAGGTTTTGGTCACAAAGAAATTGCGCAAATGCTCAACATCTCTGAAGGAACATCAAAATCACAATTGAATGTAGCCAAAACCAAATTACAGGTTTTAGTCAACAATTTGTTTTATCAAAAAGCGAAGTAACACTCATGGAAAATCAAGATAAATTATATAATCAGTTCAAATCGGCTGCCGAAAATGCAGAAACGGAAGACTTTCCCGGAATGGAAAACGTCTGGAACCGAGTGGAACAAAAATTGGATACCAAAGTCCTGAAAAAAGAAACCAAACTTTGGAAAAAATTAGCCGTTGCCGCTTCAATTTTATTAGTCGTTTCTGTCGGTTATCATTTTTGGAACAATGAAAAAACAACAGTAACGCCAACTACTGAAATTGTTATTACTGATAGCATTACAACTCCAATTATTGAAGAAAATAATGCTATTGCTGACGTAGAAAAACATCCAGCCATAAAAGAAAACGCCGAAGAAATTCTGAAACAACAAACTAAAGTTACTGATGTAATTGTTATGAACGATACGGTAAAACCAAAAAAAATGGCAGCACCAATGCCAGCAGCAGTTTCAGAAGTAGCTGTTCAAGACGTTAAAAAAGAAAAAGAAGAAGCCAATTCATATGATGGTTATTTTAATGCAAAAAATTATGAAGCTAGAAGCGTAAAAAATAATGGTTATAAAGTAATGGTAAATACAAACCAACAAAAGACAAAATCTAAAAAAGAAGAACCATTACTCGTTATCGATGATGTTGCTGAAGATTTGCAAAAACTAGGAAAACTGAATGCTGACGATGTTGAATCGATAGTGGTTTTAGCAGAACCTTTATACATCATCAATGGCGTGGAATATTCGGAAGTGGAAGTTTTTGGTCCAAATCCAACCAGTCCATATTCGCCATTAAATAAACAAGACATCGAAACTATTTCCATACTGCAGGAGGAAAAAGCCATCGAAGTCTATGGTAAAAAAGGAGAAAAAGGTGTTGTAATCATTACCACTAAAAACGGAAAACCGAAGCTCAAAAAGTAGCTAAAAATCAAGTGTAACATTCTAAAAATTTAAGTCATGAAAAATTCAAAAATCTTTTCATCAGCCATAGCTATGCTTTTTTGTATCGTAGCTTTTGCACAGGAAAAAACAATCACAGGTATTGTATCAGACAAACTTGGACCATTGCCTGGCGCAAGTATTGTCGTAAAAGGAACTACTCGCGGAACACAAACCGATTTTGACGGGAAATATTCCATCAAAGCTAAAGAAGGAGAAACTTTAGTTTTCAATTTTACTGGATACAACTCTAAAACAGTGAAAGTGAAAAAAGCAACTACAATTAATGTTGTTTTAGATAGTGGAGTTACACTTAATGAAGTTGTAGTAGTTGGATATGGTTCAGAATATGATAGTTATTCTCCTAAAAAAGTAAAAGGCAAAGCTCCAGGAATTCAAGTTGTCGCGCATTCAAGTAGTATTAGTATTCGAGGTAATAGTCTGATGAAACAAGAAGTCAACAGTTATAATCCAAACTATCCTTCAAAACATGATGTAATTGCACCAAATGTTGGAGATGAAGATTATGGCACATTTGTAGAAAACGTCTTCGAAAGTCCAAAATCATCACCGCTTTCTACCTTTTCAATTGATGTGGATAATGCTTCTTATACTAACATTCGTCGTTTTATCAACAACGGACAAAAAGTTCCGAAAGATGCCGTTCGTGTAGAAGAAATGATGAACTTCTTCAAATACAATTATCCACAACCAAAAAATGAACATCCGTTTTCCATCAACAGTGAATACAGCGAATGTCCTTGGAATACTAATAACAAGTTGGTTCGCATCGGTTTACAAGGAAAAAATATTGATGACGAAAAACTTCCAGCTTCCAACTTGGTTTTCTTGATTGATGTTTCGGGTTCGATGTTTTCGGAAAATAAATTGCCTTTATTGAAACAATCCATGAAAGTATTGGTCAATCAGTTGCGTGCCGAAGATAAAGTTTCCATTGTGGTTTATGCTGGCGCAGCCGGAATGGTTTTGCCTCCAACTTCGGGAGATAAAAAAATGACAATTATCGATGCTTTGGAAAAATTATCGGCTGGCGGAAGTACAGCTGGCGGCGCAGGAATTCAATTGGCTTACAAAACGGCTAAAGAAAATTTCATCAAAAATGGAAACAATCGTGTGGTTTTGGCAACTGATGGCGATTTTAATGTTGGTGCAAGTTCGGATAATGATATGCAACGATTGATTGAAGAAGAACGAAAATCAGGTGTGTTTTTAACGTGTTTAGGTTTTGGAATGGGCAATTACAAAGATAGCAAAATGGAAACTCTTGCCAACAAAGGCAACGGAAATTATGCTTACATCGATAACATTCAAGAAGCCAATCGCTTTTTGGGCAAAGAATTTAAAGGTTCGATGTTTGCCATTGCCAAAGATGTCAAAATCCAAATTGAGTTCAATCCTGCACATGTGCAAGCCTATCGATTGATTGGTTATGAAAACCGAAAATTGCGTCCAGAAGATTTCAAAAACGATGCTATTGATGCGGGCGAATTAGGCAGCGGACATACCGTTACGGCTTTGTATGAAATCATTCCGGTGAATACAAAAAGTAAATTTTTCACACCAACAGATGAGTTGAAATATACTAAAACCAAACCATCAGCAACTAATCTTGGTGCGGAATTAGCAACGATTAAATTCCGATACAAAAAACCCGATGGCGAAAAAAGTATTGAAATGGATGAAGTGATTAAAAACAACGTTGTGACATTGGAACAAACTTCAGAAGATTTTAAATTTTGTGCTTCGGTAGCTTGGTTCGGATTGAAATTAAGAGATTCGGAATTGGTTTCCAACAAATCCATTTCGGACATAAAAAAGTTAGCCAAAAATAACATCAAAAACGATAACGAAGGTTACAAAGCGGAATTCATCCGATTGATGGAAGCTGTGAATCTATAAATTGTGGGTTAATTTGATTAAATGTGGCAAATCCATCAGTTGTATAAATTGGCGGATTTTGTTTGAAAACAAACCATTAAGAAATTAAGTTTCATTAAGATTGATGCAGAATTAATCAAGAATATAATAATTTGACAAAAAAAACGTTCTATAAAAAACACTTTACACCATGAAAAAAACCTTCTTTTTAATTTCAATTCTCGCCTCTTTCATAACATTTAGTCAAGAGAAAAACTTTATCGACAAACCGTATCTTGAAGTACAAGGGAAAGCCGATACCTTGGTAACACCAAACCGAATTTACATTGATGTTTTAATTTCTGAAAAAGATGTAAAAGGAAAAAAATCGGTGGAAGAATTAGAAAACGATATGCTAAATAAACTAAAAACTTTAGGCATTGATGTGGATAAAAACGTTGCAATGCAAGACATGATGAGCAACTACAAAAAATTCTTTTTGAAACAAACTGATATTCAAAAATCGAAGTCCTACTCTATTTTGGTTTTTGATGCCAAAACAACCTCCAAGGTATTTATTGGTTTGGAAGAAGTTGGCCTTTCTAACGTTAGAATTGATAAATTAGAACATTCCGAAGAAAAGAAATTACAACTTCTAATGAACAGTAATGCCATTGAAAATGCTAAAGCCAATGCTATTAGCTTCACAAAACCATTAGGGCAAACTGTTGGGAAAGCTATTTTTATTGGAAACGTTTCGGAAGGAATAATTAAAAGAAATTATACTGGTTCAACAATAAGAATAAGAGGCAATTCTTCTCAAAAAGACTATGACGCTAAGGATTACAGCACCAACATCGAATTCGAAAAAATTACTATTTCCAGTGAAATTGGTGTTCGCTTTGCATTGGAATAGCAAACTATTTTTATTACTTTTATCCAAAATCCAATTCCAATGAAAAAAATACTTATTGCGCTTTTAGTAGTGTTGGTTGTGCTACAGTTTTTCCAAATTGACAAAACCAATCCTTCGGTTGATGAAAGTAAAGACTTTTTGAAAACACAAAACACACCCCAAGAAATTGCATCGATTATCAAAACATCGTGCTACGATTGTCATTCTAATCAAAGTAACTATCCGTTGTATTCTTATGTGCAACCTGCAGGATGGTTTTTAAAAGGTCACATTGATGAAGGTCGAGAGGAACTTAATTTTTCCACTTTTACTGATTATGAATTAAAAAGACAAGATCACAAACTGGAAGAATGCATCGAATATATCGAAAAAGATGAAATGCCTTTGGGAAGTTATACTTTGGTACATCGAGAAGCAGCATTAACCGAAGCGCAAAAAAATATCTTAATTGATTATTTCAAAAGTGTCAGAACAAAATTGAACTACAAAGAATAAAAGAAAACCCGTCACTTCTATTGAACTGACGGGTTTTTTATTACTGAACACTGCGACTGAAAACTACTTCTCTATCTCTTTCAAGCTTTCCATTTTTTTGTTAGCCAAGAAACCTTTGATATCTTCAAAATGTTCTTTTACTCGTTTGTTTCCAAATTCGAATACTTTTTCAGCCAAACCATCAAGGAAATCACGGTCGTGGGAAACTAAGATTAATGTTCCGTCAAAATCGCGCAACGCATCTTTGATGATGTCTTTGGTTTTCATGTCTAAATGGTTGGAAGGTTCATCCAGAATTAGCAAATTCACTGGTTCTAACAATAATTTTATCATTGCCAAACGCGTTTTTTCTCCACCGGAAAGCACTTTTACTTTCTTCTGAATGTCATCACCTTGGAACATGAACGCACCTAGAATATTTTTAATCTGCGTACGAACATCACCAACGGCAATTCTATCAATCGTTTCAAAAATAGTAGCGTTTTCGTCTAGTTGTGCGGCTTGATTTTGAGCAAAATACCCAATCTGCGCATTATGACCAACTTCTACCGAACCACCATTAATTTCAATTTCTTTCATAATGGCTTTAATCATGGTTGATTTTCCTTCACCATTTTTACCAACGAAAGCTACTTTTTGTCCACGTTCAATCACTAAATTGGCATCTTTAAAAATTAGCTTATCGTCATACGACTTTTCTAAATCTTTTACAATTACTGGGTATTGTCCTGAACGAACTGATGGTGGAAACTTCAACTTCAAAGCGGAATTGTCTATTTCATCAACCTCGATTGGAACAATTTTTTCTAACATTCGCACACGCGATTGCACTTGTTCCGTTTTGGAAAAAGTACCACGAAAACGTTCAATAAAGGCTTGATTATCGGCAATGAATTTTTGTTGTTCTTCGTAGGCTTTTTGTTGGTGAATGCGTCGGTCTTTGCGTAGTTCTAGATAATGAGAATATTTGGCTTTGTAGTCATAAATTCTTCCCATCGTTACTTCGATAGTTCTGTTGGTGATGTTGTCCACAAACGCTCTATCGTGAGAAATTACCATTACGGCTTTGGCTTGATTGATTAAAAATTCTTCTAACCATTGAATACTATCCATATCCAAGTGGTTGGTTGGCTCATCGAGTAAAATCAAATCGGGTTTGGTTAAAAGTATTTTGGCTAATTCGATACGCATTCTCCATCCACCGGAAAATTCTTTGGTTGGACGGTTGAAATCTTCTCTTTCGAAACCAAGACCTTTTAAAATTTTCTCTACCTCAGCTTCATAGTTTACTTCTTCGATAGAATAATATTTCTCAGACAGTTCCGAAACCTTTTCAATCAGTTTCATATAGTCGTCACTTTCATAATCGGTGCGAATGGTCAACTGTTCATTGATGTCGTCGATTTCCTTTTTCATGTTTAGGACAGCTGCAAATGCTTTTGATGTTTCTTCCATTACCGTGCAGTTGTCTTCGGTTAGCAAATGCTGTGGCAAATAGGCAATAACCGCATCGCTTGGTGCAGAAATAGTTCCGCGCGTTGGCTTGTTTGCTCCGGCTACAATTTTAAATAAAGTAGATTTTCCTGCGCCGTTTTTACCCATCAAGGCTATTTTATCCGTTTCGTTGATGGCGAAAGTTACTTCGCTAAAAAGTGTGGTTCCGCCAAATTCTACGGCTATATCGTTTACTGTAATCATTTATTTGGATTGAAAGATTTTAAGATTTATAGACTTAAAGATTTTTGAAGCGGCAAAGATAGTCTAAATTCCATATATTAAAATTCCAAATAAATCAAACAAATAAAATTTAATTGAAGATATTTTCAATAAGAGTATTTACAAAAGTGTTGACCTTTATAAAAATACTGAAAATAAAAAAAGTAGTAACTGATATAAATTCAAAATCTATTTTTTTAAACCTTATAAAAAGTTAAATTTTTAACCGCTTACAAATACATCTTAAAATTATAAACGAAATAAGTATACAAATGAAAAAATATCAGTCAATAAACAAACTATAATGAAATGAGGTTTGTTTATTGACTGATAAAAAAAGTCTATCTTACATATTCCTTCTATATTGACCGCCAACTTCAAACAACGCTGACGTGATTTGTCCTAACGAACAATATTTTGCTGCATCCATTAATTTTTCAAAAAGATTTTGGTTGTTAATAGCTGCATCTTGTAAAATACTCAGCTGCTCATTTACTTTATCAATATTGGCTTTATGTAAATTTTCCAAAGTTGCGATTTGGAATTGCTTTTCTTCTTCGGTAGCACGAATTACTTCTAAGGGAACAACTGTTGGCGA
Organism: Flavobacterium macrobrachii; assembly: GCF_014486675.1. Lineage (GTDB taxonomy): Bacteria > Bacteroidota > Bacteroidia > Flavobacteriales > Flavobacteriaceae > Flavobacterium > Flavobacterium macrobrachii. The sequence goes on along the minus strand of NZ_JACTAC010000014.1, from coordinate 7,202 downwards.
ACCTTTGGAACTTAAAAAAGTATTTACACCAATAATTGGAAATTCTCCCGTGTGTTTCAACGTTTCATAATACAGACTTTCTTCTTGAATTTTTGAACGTTGGTACATCGTTTCCATCGCACCAAGAACTCCGCCACGTTCTGTAATTCGGTCAAACTCTTGTAAAACTGCTTCTTCAACTAAATCAGTCAATTCTTCAATAATAAACGAACCTTGAATTGGATTTTCGTTTTTCGCCAAACCTAATTCTTTATTAATAATCAACTGAATTGCCATTGCACGACGAACGCTTTCTTCTGTTGGCGTAGTAATTGCTTCGTCATAAGCATTGGTATGTAATGAATTACAGTTATCATAAATCGCATACAAAGCTTGTAATGTTGTACGGATATCGTTGAAATCAATTTCTTGTGCATGAAGTGAACGACCAGATGTTTGAATATGATATTTCAACATTTGAGCTCTTTCATTTGCACCATATTTTTGCTTCATCGCTTTTGCCCAAATTTTTCTCGCCACACGACCAATCACAGCATATTCTGGATCAATTCCGTTGGAGAAAAAGAATGATAAATTTGGTCCAAAATCATTGATATTCATTCCACGAGACAAATAATATTCTACGTAAGTAAAACCATTTGACAAGGTAAACGCTAATTGCGTAATTGGGTTTGCTCCAGCTTCGGCTATATGATAACCCGAAATCGAAACAGAATAGAAATTACGCACATTTTTTTGAATAAAATATTCCTGAACATCGCCCATTAATCGGAGTGCAAATTCCGTAGAAAAAATACAAGTATTTTGCGCTTGATCTTCTTTTAAAATATCGGCTTGAACCGTTCCACGAACTTGAGATAAGGTTTTTATTTTGATATCATCGTAGATTTCTTTTGGTAAGACTTGATCTCCAGTTACACCTAGCAACATCAATCCTAAACCATTATTTCCTTGAGGTAAATCACCATTATATGTTGGTCGAGAAACACCTTTCTTTTTATAAATTTCATTGATTTTTTCCTCCACTTCTACCTGAAGATTATTCTCAACGATGTATTTTTCACAATTTTGATCAATTGCGGCATTCATGAAAAAGCCTAACAACATTGGTGCTGGACCATTTATCGTCATAGAAACCGAAGTCATCGGATGACTTAAATCAAAACCAGAATATAATTTTTTAGCATCATCCAAACAACAAATTGAAACTCCGGCATTACCGATTTTTCCATAAATATCTGGACGCAAATCAGGATCATTTCCATATAAAGTTACGCTATCAAAAGCAGTTGAAAGTCTTTTTGCAGGCATTCCTAATGATACATAGTGAAAACGACGATTGGTTCGTTCTGGTCCGCCTTCGCCAGCAAACATTCGAGTTGGATCTTCTCCTTCGCGTTTAAAAGGATACAAACCTGATGCAAACGGAAATTCTCCAGGAACATTTTCTTGTAAATTCCAACGTAAAATATCACCCCAAGCTTGATATTTTGGCAACGCTACTTTTGGGATTTGAGAATGCGATAAACTTTCGGTATGCGTTTGGATTTTGATTTCTTTGTCACGTACTTTAAAGCTGTAAACTGGATTTTTATATTTGTTTACTTTATCGTTCCAAGTCGTAATAATTTCCCAATTGAACGGATCAAGGTTCATTTTTACTCTATCAAATTCCTTAACTAATAAGTTTAAGAAGTCATTGTTTTCATAATTGATATTCAATAAATTAACATCAATTCCTGATTTATCAAAATTGGGAGCTTTTTTATTGACAACTTCTATCGTTTTATAAATTCCATATAACTTTTGTGCAACTTCAACTTGAGTTAAAACTGTTTCATCATATTTACGATTATTCTCGGCTATTTCAGACAAATAACGTGTTCTATGTGGTGGAATTACAAAAATCTTCTCGCTCATTTCGCGAGTAATCTCGAAAGTCGATTGTAAATCAGCTCCGGTTTTCTCTACAATTTTATCCATGATTTTTTTGTAGAGTGTGTTCATTCCCGGATCGTTAAACTGCGATGCAATTGTTCCAATCACAGGCATTTCATCTGGGTTTACATCCCAAAGATTATGATTTCGCTGGTATTGTTTTTTTACATCTCTAATTGCATCTAAAGCACCACGTTTGTCAAACTTATTAATAGCAACCAAATCAGCAAAGTCAAGCATGTCAATTTTTTCTAATTGCGTTGCCGCACCAAATTCTGGTGTCATTACGTATAAAGAAATATCCGAATGCTCTAAAATCTCGGTATCACTTTGACCAATACCAGAAGTTTCCAAGATGATAATATCGTATTTTGCAGCTTTTAATACCTGAATGGCTTCGGCTACATATTTTGACAATGCCAAATTGGATTGACGTGTTGCTAATGAACGCATATAAACTCTTGGGTTATTAATAGCATTCATCCGAATTCTATCACCAAGCAATGCACCGCCAGTTTTACGTTTAGACGGATCAACCGAAATCAAGCCGATAGTTTTTTCAGGGAAATCGATTAAAAAACGACGAACTAATTCATCAACCAATGATGATTTTCCAGCTCCGCCAGTTCCGGTAATTCCTAAAACAGGAATTTTTGAAGTTTCATTTTTCTTGTGAATTGCATCCAAAGTTTCTTTGGCAACATCTGGAAAATTCTCAGCAGAAGAAATAACTCGAGCAATTGCTGTTGGATTTTTTTCTTCCAAATGATTGATTTCACCATTTAAAACTTCACCAACTGGAAAATCGGCTTGTTTTACTAAATCATTAATCATTCCTTGTAAACCTAGAGCTCGACCATCATCTGGAGAATAAATTCGGGTTATTCCATATTCATGCAATTCTGAAATTTCAGATGGAAGAATAACGCCTCCGCCACCGCCAAATATTTTGATATGACCTGCGCCTTTTTCCTTTAATAAATCAAACATGTATTTGAAATACTCGTTGTGTCCACCTTGATAAGAAGTCATTGCTATTGCATTTGCATCTTCCTGAATTGCAGTATTTACTACTTCTTCCACGCTTCTATCGTGTCCAAGATGAATAACCTCAACACCAGTTGCTTGAATAATTCGGCGCATAATATTGATAGCGGCATCGTGACCATCAAAAAGTGATGCTGCTGTTACGATTCTTACTTTATTTTTAGGAATATAAGGAGTTTGTTGTTCCATAGTAATGATTTGCTAATTTAAGTGGTGCAATTTACGTAATAATTAAAAATAGTTATAACGATTTCGTAGAAAACATAAAAATAATATCGGTTTAATAAAATAACATTAGTTTATGAATATTCTTAATTTTTGGCACTATTTTTGAAAACTTGAATTAAATTTTAAAAATTCCTTTTTTTATGAAAAACATACTACTCCTTTTGGGTTGCTTCACTTTAATAAGTTGTGCAGAATTACAACAGGTTGCCAATCAATTACCTAATATTGGACAAAATCAAAATCTTGATATTGCTGGTGGATTGAAAGAAGCATTAAACAATGGAATTTCAAAACAAGTAACTAAACTTACTGCCGTTGATGGTTTCTTTAAAAACGAAATGGTGAAAATTCTTCTACCACAAGAATTACAAAAAGTAGATAAAACTTTGCGACAAATTGGAATGGGAAGTTTGGCGGACGAAGGATTAAAAGTACTAAATCGAGCAGCCGAAGATGCGGTTAAAGAATCTACTCCAATATTTGTTGATGCTGTAAAAAACATGAGTTTCAAAGATGCCAAAAACATTTTAATGGGTAACGAAAATGCGGCAACTAACTATTTACAAAATTCCACAACAACAGCTTTGTACTCAAAATTTAATCCGGTGATTAAAAATTCGTTTACTAAAGTTGGTGCTGATAAAATTTGGAGTCAAATAATTACCAAATATAATTCCGTTCCATTAGTAAAAAAAGTAAATCCAGATTTGACCGATTATACGACAACCAAAGCGCTTGAAGGTGTTTTTAAAATGATAGCAATTGAAGAAAAAAATATCAGAACAGACATTAATTCACGCACAACAACGTTACTACAGAAAGTTTTTGCAATTCAAGACAAAAAGTAATTCTAATTTTTTAGAAATCAATAACATAAGTATAACAAATCCTTAACATAACCTTTAAAAAAGTAAACTTATCTTTGTACTATATATTTGGTTTTATAAGTTTTGGTTAGGGTTAGTTAAAAAAGTCGGAGTTTGAAAAAGCTTCGACTTTTTTTGTTCTATAATGATTCTTGCAACTTTTTAAAATATTGAAATGCTTTAACCAATCGGCTTCCATACCACGAAAACATTTCGCCGTCAACAAAAACCGTTTTGGCATGATGCGTATGTCGTCCTAATTCAAAAGCATGTTGATCGGTAAACGGAAAAGGTTCTGAAGAAAGCAAAACTAAATCTGGATCGCCTTGAATTCGCATTTTTTGAATAACCACTTCTGGATAACGACCTTCATATTTTGGATTATTATCATAAATATTTTCTAACTTATTTATTTTCAGCATTTCGTTGATAAAAGTATTTCCTGCGGCAACCATATAAGGATTTGCCCAAATAAAATATGCTGCTTTCTGAACATCTTTATCTTTAACAAACTGTTGAAAATCTTCCAATCCAAAATTGATTTTATCAATCCATTTTTGAGCTTCGGTTCGTTTATTAAAAAGTTGTCCAAAATCAGAAATCACTTTCAGGTTGTCTTCTACAGTAACAATATTGGTTACCCAAACCGGACAAATTTTTGATAATTCTTCTACAATTTCAACTGTGTTTTCTTCTTTATTGGCTATAATTATATCTGGTTGTAGCAATCTTATTTTCTCAAAATGTACTTTTTTTGTTCCGCCAATAATTTTCTTGGTAGACTTAAAATGAAATGGATGAACACAAAATTTAGTTATCCCAACAATGCTTTCTTCTAAATCTAAATCATATAATAATTCGGTTTGAGAAGGAACTAGCGAAATAATTCTTTTTGGAACGATTTCAAAAGAATGATGATTTCCAATTTGATCGATAAAAATTCTTGACATAAATCAAAACTAATGGTTACTTAAATTGACAATTTCTGTTTAAAATGAAGTCTAATACTTGTTGATTAAAAATTGTAGCTTGCTCAATGTTAACAACATGTCCACATCTTTTTATAACAAATAATTTTGACGATTTTGAATGTTTTTCAACTACTTTTTTTACTGATGGCAAAAACATGTAATCTTCTTCTCCCATTACATAAAAAGTTGGTATACTCAATTCTTTTTGGCGAAACCATCGTAAAACTGGATTAATTTCGGCAGTAAGTTTAAACCATCTAATAAACTCCTTCTGATATAATTTTTTGGCTTCGTTGATAAACAATATTCTCGACTGTTTATGATTTTTATTGGGCATTATTACAAAAGCAAAAAATTTATATAATACTAGATAAGGTAACACATATTTAAAAACATTTCCTAAGCGCATTAAAACTTGAGATCTAAAATTCATTTTTAAAATTGCTCCGCCCAATATCATAGTTTGAACTCTGCCCGGATTATCTTCGGCTAACTGACGAATGATAATTGTTCCAAGTGATATTCCAATAAAATGGGATTTTTTAATTTTCAAAAAATCCAACACTTCTATAACATCATTAGCAATAGACTTGAAGGTGTATTTTTGTTTAAAAGCTTTTTTGATTTGAGAATTAGAACTGCCATGACCTCTTAAATCAAGTAACAAAATATTGAAATGCTTTTGGAATTCTCTAATTTGTTTAAACCAAATTGAAGAACTTCCTCCTGCACCATGAACAAAAGTTACCCATTCTAGAGATATATCATTTTTATATATTGAATATGAAATCAATTAATTGATTTTAGAATTAATGCCATTTCTAATTTTAATTTTAAAGCTTCTTCCCTAGCTTTTTGAGCAAAATCAATTCCATTGGAAGCATAAATAATTCCGCGTGAAGAATTGATTAGCAAACCTACGTTTTTATTCATTCCTAATTTACAAACTTCTTGTAAACTTCCGCCTTGTGCACCAACGCCTGGAACAAGCAAAAAACTATCGGGAACAATTTTACGAATTTCGGTGAAATAGTCGGCTTTGGTTGCGCCAACGACATACATTAGGTTTTCGGAGTTTTTCCAAGATTTGGAAGTTTCAATGACGGTTTTGTACAATTCTTTTCCTTCTGAAACTTTGGTTTGAAAATCAAATGCACCTTCGTTGGAAGTTAGTGCTAATAAAATAGTATGTTTATTTTTAAAAGCTAAAAATGGTTCAACGGAATCTTTTCCCATGTATGGTGCAACGGTTACGCTGTCAAAATTCAAATCCTCCAGAAAAGCTTTGGCATACATTGTTGAAGTGTTTCCAATATCGCCACGCTTTGCATCAGCAATAGTGAAAATTTCGGGATGATTTTGATTGATGTAATCAATGGTTTTTTGTAATGATTGTAAACCTTTTATTCCATAAGCTTCATAAAAAGCGGTGTTTGGTTTATAGGAAACGCATAAATCGTGTGTAGCATCAATTATAGCCTTGTTGAATTCGAAAATTGGATCTTCGAGTTCGAGTAAATGTTGTGGGATTTTAGTTAAATCGACATCTAAACCGATGCAGAGAAATGATTTTTTTTGTTGGATTTGTTGTATTAGTTGTTGTGTTGTCATGTTTATACTGTGTTGCAGTACAAAATTACAAACATATAATTGAAATAGTGTAACAAACTCTTAAAATTCTATAACTCTAAAAAAGTCGATGTATGTAAATTTGTAATGCATACAAAAACAATTAAAAACTTAAAATATGATGATACAACTTAATCCCTCTATTCTAGTAGAAACACCATTAGGTACTGGTCAAGCTATTTTTATTATTGACTATGGAATGCATCAAAATACTTGTTGGATAATTGCACTTCAAGAAAGTGGTATTATAAAACATTTTGATTGCAATGATGTCATATTAAGTACAAATTATACATATGGAATGAATTTGATTAAAAATTCGTTTAGTAAAAGTAAATCATAAATTAATTATTAAATCTAAAATTATGAACACAAAAGAATTAGCAGGAAAATGGAACGAGTTAAAAGGAATTTTAAAACAAAAGTATGCCGATTTAACTGACGATGATTTATTATTTGTTGAAGGAAAAGAAGAAGAATTGTATGGTAGAATTCAACAAAAAATAGGAAAAACTAAAGAAGA
>NZ_JACTAC010000149.1 GCF_014486675.1 Flavobacterium macrobrachii | reverse complement strand
CAATTGCTATAAAACAGTTGGGTATTGTGATTAATTTAAACATTTAGACTATCCGAATGTTGGGTATTGGCTCGAAGTTTTGGGAATTTCTATCCCAACCGTCTTATAGCAAAAACGTTAGCGGTCAGGCTATAACGACATTTAAAAACAGACGACTACATTGAACGCAGAACAATCAAATAAAACAAGAATTACCAGACCAACTATAATATACTTATTAGTAGGTTTGATTGCATTCATAATTAGACTTTATTTTAATTTCTCACAGGAATTAATTCCCGGTGTAAATGGTGGATATTACCCGGTTCAAGTAAGAACAATATTGACACAAGGTTCAGTAGGCTTTTCAGATATGCCATTGCTTTTTTACCTTGATGCGTATTTAGTTAAGTTTCTTACACTTTTTGAACTTTCGATATCAGATGCATTAATTTTAAACGTGGTTAAAGTAGTTGACAGTTTAGCTATCCCAATATTACTTATTCCCCTGTATAAAATAATAAGTAACGAGAATACTAATCTCTCAAAACCTTATGAAATTGGTGTCGCTTGTTTTTCTGTTTTATCGTTCTCTCCATTAATTCTTACCTCCGATTTACAAAAGAACGCATTAGCAATAGTTTTTTTATTTTGCTTCTTAGGGTATTTTATATCCTATCAAAACAAAAGAAAGTATTGGGTATTAATTAGTGCAATTGTTTGTCTGACCCTAACAGGATTAACACACTTTGGCACCTTCTGTTTTTTACTATTCTATTTGATGTTGTTTGTAGGGTTTATATACAAGAGGAAAGCGGTAGTTCCTTTGATGGTAATACTTTCTATTAGTCTTGCACTTATAGCTTTTTTCGACATTAGTCGATTAAAACGGCTTTTTTCAATAGGTACATTAGCTTTTGAAAGACCAGCTTTAACAAATGGAATGCTTGCACCTCCTGACATATTTGTTATCCTAATTTCAATCATATTGGCAATACTTGGCTTTAAAGTTCTTAAAGACAATAAGAGAAACCTATTAATGTATCAAAAGGGGCTATTATTTGCGAATATCATTTGCTTAATAACACTTTCATTTCCACTACTTGATGGTGAATACTTCAAACGACTTAGTTTGTTCTTGTTTATTCCTCAAATACTGACAATAATTTTAATTCATCGAAGTATTACCAAAAGAGTTGTTATTTCTCTTTATATTTCATTATTTATTCTCACAACTATATCCATTATAGCAGTAATCAGTCATAAAAAGGAGACCGTTATTGATGAAGTTGCTTATCAAGACTTGAAGCAACTGAAATCAATTATAAAAAAAGACAATAAAACAATAGTAATTGCAAGACACGGTCTTGAATGGTGGGCTGCTTGGGCATTGGATACAAAAGTGGGACAAGACAAAGCAATGACTGATGATTTTTACACAAAATATAAGAACATCTTTATTATTAATCAGTATAACGGAAATAGCACAGAAAGACAAAGAACTCAATTTCACGAACCTTTTGTTCCTCAAAACTCAGAAATGATATATTCATCTAAATACTTTTACACATTCAAATTAAATTTTCAAAAATGACAAAAGCCCGAACCGCTAAT
>NZ_JACTAC010000148.1 GCF_014486675.1 Flavobacterium macrobrachii | reverse complement strand
GTTATGATATAATTATCCAATGCTTTGGTGTACTCTTTATTGTCGTAAAAAGCCGCACCAACTGTTAAGTATGCACTTCCAAGAGTGATGTCGTTTTTTGACTCTTTTGCTTTTATCAATAAACTATCGGCATAAATCATTCTGAACTTCTTTTCAACCAAATGCATTATGGCCTTGTATGCTGAAGCTTGCTGATGTGAATTCTTATGCTTTTTTGCTTCTATTAGCCATGAATTAGCTTCTTTAAGTGCTTTTGCCGTATCGTTTAGATTGTCTAAAACTCGTTTTTCGCGATTCTTATAACTATCCTCATTAGTTTCAATCGTCTCATATATATTCTTACTTTCTGCTTTTACAATTACTGTTATTACTAGCATTAGGATACAGAAGATTTTTTTCATTTTTATAAAATACCGTTTAGAATAGTGAGAAAATTATTTGTATAAACGCCTTTTTGTTGAAGCAAAAAATAAATATACTAAAAATAATTTAAGTCCATTTACTTTAGAAGACAAGTCTTACTTACACTTACAAAACCTATTGTAAAGTTCCGATTATTATACCTATTTGATTCTAGAATTGTGTAGTTCAAATTCAGCATTTGGCGATTCAAGACTTTGTGTTGCTTGTTTTGTCGTGTTAGTTTTGACCTGAATTCAAATGGCTTCGACTATTTTTTGGAGCCGACATTATTGTTCAGATTACCCCGGGAGAAATGAACTGATTAAAAAAATTATCAGTAACATTTAAAACGTATTCAACATGAAATTTTATTATTTTTATTTCGCTATGGCTTTATTTCTTATTTCTTGTGATTCTTCGATGAATGAGCAAGACAGTACGGCAAACCATTACAAAACCAGTGAAACAAAAGAGGAACTACCCTTTAATTCCGCCAATCCCTTTGATGGTGCAGGAACGATTCATAATGAACTATTGACATCGTATTACAACCATTATCCACAGCCAACGGAAACTGACAGCATTATTGCCTTATTTTATGAGAAAGCCAAAGCGCATTCTTTTTTCTCCACTATGAGTAGTTCTCCCATTTTGCCCAATGAACTCAATATGCTGCTTAAACAACCTAACATTGTGCTACATGATTTTTTGCAATCTAGTGATTTATCTGAAAGAGCAAAAATCAGTTTAAAAGATTATATAGCAACTCTATTAAATTATTCCGATTCAAGTGATGACTATGCTGTTATTTATGATTACATCACCGATTATGAGCATACAATTGCAGCAGATACTCTTTATAGTACAGATGAAAAAGCTGTTATTTTAAACATAACTTCCATCACAAGGCATAGTGTTTATATGAAGAAAAAACGTCCAAAAAAGAACACGGATCCGGATTGGAATTGGTTAACGACCAATATTGTTGGTGCTACAGCTGGAGCTAATGGTGATTTGCAAAAGGCGATTTATACTGCTCTTGTTGCTGGGATTATTGAGAATAAATAATTGTTCTTTTTAGGATTTAACTATTAAAGTCGGGAGATGTTCTTCCGACTTTTTTTGCCACGGATTACACAAATTTTCACAAATTGATTTGTGTTTTGGGATGAAATGTATCTTTTTAATAGCCACTTTATAAGTTTTTTTTAAACACATAGAAAC
>NZ_JACTAC010000147.1 GCF_014486675.1 Flavobacterium macrobrachii | reverse complement strand
CATCTAAATCTCCAAAATAATCCCTTTCCCCTTTTATAACAAAACCCATTTTGCGGGTTAGTAAATATTGTTCGTAGGCTAAAGGTAAATGTTCGGCTGTTTTCTTGGCATAATAACTATTGTATGCCATTTCAACTGCTTCTTTAATATCAAAATGACCTTCTATAGGAACATCTTCATTAGCTTCTGCTAATTCTCTAAACATATCTTCATAGCTGCTAGTATCGTTATAATCCTCAATTGCCATTCTGTAATATTGATCCCGTTTTTGAGTGAGTTGGTCTTCAAAATTGCTAAATAAAAACGACATCATTGCACGGTCTGATGCGCTAAGATAAGGTCGATTATCAGTTAGTTTTATGGGCTGGTCTTTTTGTCTTTCTTCTATTTCTTTTCTTTGATTGTCAAACCAAATGCCTCTATAAAATTCTTCTTTTTCACCTCTAATGTCTGGCAAAGACAACAAACTTGCTGTGCCAGTATGGTTATAATGAAATTGATACCATTCTGGTATTGTAGACTCTTCGTCATCTTCATCATAACCTCCTTTTATTTCGTCATAGTCTTGCCATTCTCGATCCCAAAATTCATTTGCAAAATTAAGTCCAGTTTCTGATAAAAATTCTTGATAGAGTTCAATATCACTTTCTGAAATGGGTTTTAAAAAGGGACAATTCAATACTTCATCTTCCCATTTTTTAAAGTCAATACATTTTTCCACGCCGTTGAGCTTAATCTGTTCAGCGCGCCACTGGCATTGTAAATCAAAAAGTTGTTTTTGTTGAATGCATTTTAGTTGCTCATGGGCTAAGTCAATCCATTTTGTACGTTCGTCTTCGGCTAACTTGATGTACATATCACCATAACGATATACTTGATATTTATGGTTAACATAATGCGTAATAAAAGCTTCAACAGAGATTTTTTTGTATTTATCTAAATGAGCTTGAATTTCTTTGTTTTGCTCTATTTCTTGTCGCCACTTGATTTTGAGTTCTTTTTCTTCTTCAATGAGGCGTTTTTCTTCGGCAAGTTTATTTTGAGTGTATTGGTCTAATTGATACTCTTTGCTTTCCTCGTCCATAATAAAGAATTTTGATACAAGCAATTTATTAATTTTTTTTAAAATCAAAACCTTTTTAACACTATATTTTTATTAAATAGCAGATTGTTTTGTTTTTGTTGATTCTTTTTTAAAAAAAAATTGATGTTGTAAAATCTTTTTAAATGGATGAAAAATGTTTTTTTACCGCCGAATTATTTTTTTTCGAAGCTGAAAAATAATTTTTCGAGGCTGAAGAATTAATTTACGATGTGGAAGAATATTTTTTCGACGTGGAAAAATAATTCTACGTCGTCGCAAAATAATTCTGCGTTGTCGCCAAATTATTTTGCGAGCTGAAAAATTATTTTGCGCTGTGGAAAAACTATTTTGCGTCGTCGCCAAACTATTTTGCGTGGTCGTAAAAATATTCTTCCACGTCGTAAAAATATTTTACGAGGCTGAAAAATTATTTTTCACCGTTGAAAAAACATTTTGCGACGACGCAAAATTATTCTACGTCGTCGCCAAATTATTTTGTGTTGTCGCCAAATTATTTTGCGGAGCATAAAAAACTGTTTTTAGAATAGATTATTTTAGTTAGAAAGAAAAAAAATGTAATTTTTTTTT
>NZ_JACTAC010000146.1 GCF_014486675.1 Flavobacterium macrobrachii | reverse complement strand
CAGGCTGTGAAAAAACTCCAATTTCAATAAAATTTCACCTAATTAAAAGCTTATAAATTGGTTTTAAGCCAAGGTATATTTTGAAGTAGTTTCATTTGTTCCCAATAGAATACGAACTAAAAATAGCTTTAAATAGGTCGTTTTTATCAAAAACAAACCTTTTCTCTTGTAAGGTGAGTTCCATGCTTTGAGTTTGGCTAGTAAATCGGGCACACCAAGGATATTGATGCTGCGTTTGATGTTATACACCAGCATAATCAAACTGTGTTCGCCGTTGACTTTTTCTAATCCTATTAAATTGGTGTGGTTATATCCCCATTTTCGCTTTATTGTTCCAAAGATGTGTTCGTTGATTTCTTGTCGTTTTCTATAGAGTTGCTGGTTGGCTTTATAGCGTTTGTTGTTTTCCTCTACTGCATCGGCATACTCACTTCGGTCTATTTCTCTTCCGCCAGTTCTACTGGTGCACTGGCTTTTTACTGGACACGTTTTGCAAGCTGGTGTTCGGTATTTTTGGAACCTGTAACCACTTTCCTCTGTTCGACCTGTTTTCTTGTGCCAACTGCCTGTAGTGCTTAGCGTTTGTCCTTGCGGACAGGTATAAGTATTCTCTTCTTTATTATAGATAAACTTTGTTACAAAATACTCGGGTTGCGTACCGTTTTCGTTGCTCTTGCCTTGATCGGGTTGTGCTACAATGGTGGTAATATTGTTCTCCTTGCAGGTTGCTATTTCTCTACCGTTGTGATAGCCTTTATCTACTAGCGCCGTAAAAGTTTCCAGATTTAAGTTTTCTTTGGCTTCTAGAGCAATGGCCGAAAGTGCATTTTTATCGTTGCGGTTGATGGTGTGCGTTGCCACAACCAAGTTGTGTTTATCATCCACTGCCGCTTGAATATTATACGACACTTCTACTACTTGCCCTTGAACCAAAAGTGCTCTTGCATCACAATCAGTAGTGCTCACTTGCGGTTCGCCACTGGTTTTGAGTTGCTCTTCTAGCAGTTCATATTTGATTTTGTTTTGCTTTAAGCGTTCTATTTTTTGTTGAATGTTGGTGAGCGTGGTACTGGTTTCTTGAGCGTCGTTTTGGGCTAAAGCGTTTAAATATTCTTGGGTTTTGGTTTCTATATATTCCAGGTGTTTATCTATTTTCTTTTGGTTGTAATTTGCTTTCTTGCTGTTGTGTGCTCTAGATTTTGTGCCGTCAATAGCGATGGTTTCGCCTGCAATTAATTCGGCGTCTTTTAAAAAACTAACAAACAGTTTGAAGAGTTGTTTCAGTGCTTTGGGGTTGTCTTTTCTAAAGTCAGCAATACTGTGATAATTTGGACAAATAGCCTCTAAAAGCCATTGCAATTCAATATTGCGAAGACACTCTTTTTCTAATCGTCTCGAACTACGAATACCGTTTAAATAACCATACAAATAGATTTTTAAAAATATCTTGGTATCAAAACTTGGGCGACCTTCGGTTTTTAATACTCTTGGCGTAAATCCTATTTTCTCTAAATCGATAAGGTTAACGAAAGCATCTATAAATCGAACAGGATTGTCCTGACTAATACTATCTTCTAGACTGCTTACTTGCAGTTGGTTGCGAGCTATTCCTTGTATATGTTGCATCGTTAAAGATAAAAAAACTATAACTTTCTTACAACTATTTTAGTATATTTGGTACAAGGATTGTGATGTTTTTTCACAGTCTG
>NZ_JACTAC010000144.1 GCF_014486675.1 Flavobacterium macrobrachii | reverse complement strand
CGAGTAGACGGCTCCGCCAGAAACTGACGGAGTGCGCCTCTCACACCACCGTACGTACGGGTCTCGTATACGGCGGTTCGCAAAGAGATGGGTTGAGTTGGATGTGTAATTCGGTTAAGGAAACATAACCTCTTTTCTTCAAGCGTTGCAAAGTAATGGTTGTGCCTAGAATAGGACTTTGTGCAATTGCCCAACCCCCTTTTCGAGTTCTGCTCCATGCGTAGGCATGGTCTTGGTCGACACCCAATCGTATAAGATTTTTTCGCTTTCGCTCGGGTTTCTTCCAATGATGCCAAATGCAGTAGCGAAGTCGGTTTCTTAGCCAGCCATCTAAATCTCGTAGTTTACCTAAAATATTCGTGCCTTGAAAATAGGTCAACCATCCTCGTTGCACTTCGTTTATTTTGGCAATACGTTCTTCAAAAGTGGCTGGTGTGGTTTTGCGGGTAATTGCTTTTAATCGCTCTTTTAGTCGTTTCCATGCCTTTTCGGCTACTATGAGTTGGTAGTTGTTCTTGCTTCCTTTTTCATACTTAGGTACAAACCCAAATCCTAAAATCGTAAAATTAATGGGTTTTCTAATCCCACTTTTTTCTTGATTAATGGTTAATTTGAGTTTGTTTTTTAGGAACTTTTCAATCACTACTCGGGTAGCTTTTGCCTGATTGTGGCTTTTGCAATAAATACTAAAGTCATCGGCATAGCGCACAAATTTATGTCCTCTTCGTGTCATTTCCTTATCCAGTTGATGGAGTAAGATGTTTGATAATAGTGGACTTAATGGGCTTCCTTGCGGAACGCCTTTTCTGCGCTTGTGTAGTTTTCCGTTGATTTTAATGGGTGCTCTGAGCCATTGCCTAATGAGTTGCATCGTAGCTTTGCATTTTATTTTTTGAAAAAGTAAATTCAGTAACAAGCAATGGTCTACTTCGTCAAAGAAGTTCTTTAGGTCGATATCCACTATATGGTTCAACCCTTGATGGATGTAGTCCCGTGATTGTCCAACGGCTTGTCGGGCATTTTTGTTGGGTCTAAATCCAAAACTGTTTGCCTTGAATTCGGGTTCAAAAAGTGGCGTGATACTTTGCCCTATGGCTTGTTGCAACACTCGCTCTGTGGTGGTGGGAACGCCCAATAATCGGGTGCTTCCGTTTGCTTTTGGAATGGCAATCCCTAAAATGGGTTGTACCTTGTAGTTCCCTTGGTTTATAGCTTCAATAAGTTGCGTTTTATTCTGTGTGAACACCTGGCGGAGTTCGCTAGTTGAAACGCCATCGACACCCGCACTGCCTTTATTGGCTATGACATGTTCCAATGCTTTTTGAAGGTTGTAAGGTTGTACTACTCGTTCAATCATTTTAGTTTTGTTTTTAACCTGTTTTCGTTGATTAGAGCTACTTGCGTTCTGCTACTCATTGAAAACCTCTTTACGTTCTGTCCTTCCTTGTTTGTGAGACCTGTGCGGTATTTATTCGCACCTCGTTACTTTCAAGTACTATGACTTCTGCTGACTTCTTTGCCTAACCATCTCGTGGTTGCAAAGACCTCCCTCTGGTAAGAGCTTTTTCCTTCCTCCAATTCCTGCGTCATCTACAAATTAAAGTTTGGGTAAACTTTGGACGTTGCGTTGCTGTGGACGCTTATCCGCTTTAATTTGCCTCTTATGACGTTTCTGTTCGTCAGTACCGGAGTTTGTCGGTTCGCTTCCTTTAGTTCCAACCTCACGGTTGACCACCTTGCGACGTACTAATGGTTCGGTTTGTTAATCCGCCCATAAGGGACTTACACCCTCTGGAAAAATAA
>NZ_JACTAC010000142.1 GCF_014486675.1 Flavobacterium macrobrachii | reverse complement strand
AGGGGTTAAAGGTAGTGTTTTTTTTGAATTGTGAGTTTCGAGTTTCGAGTTGCGAGTTTCGAGTTACGAGTTTTGAGTTTAGAAGCAAGAAGAAAGAAGCAAGAAGAAAGAGTTGGAATTTAGAATTTAGAATATAGAGTTTTGGGTTTGTTGTTTTTTTTAGCACAATGTTTTGTTAAGTTGGTGGTATGTTTTGCTGGGTTTTACTATGTTTGATAAAATGGTTGTGGAGTTTTTTCGCAGTTTGGTGTTATTCTCAATATTTAATTAAATTATGTTTAAGAAAATTTTAGTTCTATTTATTTTTCACTCGTTTTTATATGCTCAAGTTGAAGATAATCTTTATCCATTGAATGCTATTGACCATCTTTTAACTACAGAAGTTAAGGATGTACTATCAAAAAATATTGAAGATAAAAGAGTAGTTTTTCTTGGTGAATCGGAACATCATATTGGTTCTGATTTTTTGGCTAAAACAGAGTTTGTTAAATACTTGGTTGAGGAAAAAGGGTATAAAGACATAGTGTTTGAAAGTGATTTTTTTGGTTTGTATTTTGATCATAAGAAGTATAATGTTTTTCCGCTTTGGTCAATGTCAAAACAGTGTCAGGAATTGTTTGAGTTTTTGGAAAAAAATGATATAACATTGTGGGGTTTAGACAATCAAACACATTCTTACTACACGTATCACAACTATGTAAACAAAATTGAAACTTTCTTAAAAGAAAACGGAATTGCATATCATGATGATTTTATAAATTCTGTTGAAAAAATCATTAAATATGGTACTATGGCAAAGAAAGAATTCACAAACGATGAGGTAAATGCTCTACTCAATACGCTGGATAACTATCTTCAAAATGATAAAATACAATCAAACAAACTGTGGTATCAAATTTTTGAAAGCTTTAAATCGACCGTTCAAATTTATACTATAAACAGTAGTAGTACTGAAGGAATTCCTATTAGAGACAAGCAAATGGCAAAAAACTTATCTTTTTTAGTACATCAGTTTCCTGATAAAAAGTTTATCGTTTGGCTAGCTAATGCGCATATGGCTAAATATGAGTATGAGTTTATGAAAGGGAAAACGATGGGTAGCGATTTTAACCGTTTAAATCCGAATATTTCTTATCATATAGCGGTTTCTTCTATCCACATGCCTTTTCGTAAAGAGAAGTATATTGAAAAAAGTGCTAAAGATGCTACTAACTTGCTGCATTTTTTACCTTCTACTAAACAAAATTATTTTATTGACTCTAAGAAACTAATTGAGGAGCACGCTGATTTTGAAACTAAAGAGTTTGAAGGTATGTTTGGCTTCAAAAAAACCAAGACTAACTGGTTTAAACATTTTGATGCTCTTGTATTTATTGGTATTGGAGAAAAGTCGGTACTTTTAAAATAGTTTCAAGTTACCAGTTTAGAATTTAGAATTTAGAAATTAGAAAATAGAATATAGAGAATAGAATATAGAATTTAGAATTTAGAAATTAGAAGATAGAATATAGAGAATAGAATATAGAGAATAGAATATAGAGTTTTTGGTTTTTTGTGGGATAATCTTCTAACGGTCAGTTTTTTAAAATATTTTTTTTTTATTTTAGCTTACAATTTTTATTGTAAAAACCCAAATCCTAACCCTAAATCGTACGCTTATGAAGAAACGTGATTTGAAGCTAATCTTAGCTAAAATTGAAAGGTTGGAAGCTGCTGCTTCGCCTTTACATCTTCCTATTGAAGAAGAGTTGTTGGATAATTATGACATGTTTATGTTGCTTAAATGCAGTTCATCAACACTGAAACGCTATCGTAACAAGGGAATTATTCCTTGTGTAAAAATTGGGAACAAGCATTACT
>NZ_JACTAC010000141.1 GCF_014486675.1 Flavobacterium macrobrachii | reverse complement strand
CAGCCGGTAAGCAAAATCGCTGAGAATCTGCAAGATTCATGTTCGATTTTCACGAAGAAATATTATCTTGGCAGAGAGAACTCAGTTCGCTTTGTCAGCGACTTCGCTTACCGGCGACACGTTATATGCCATATTACCAAAAAACTCGAAAAAATATATTTATGAAAAGAAAAATTTTATTTTTTACATTATTTTTAAACTGTGCTTTATTATCTGCACAAGAAGAAATAACTGCTAAAATTATAATAGATGAATATTCTAATCTTCAAGTAAATCAAATATTTAATCAAAACACTAAAAGTATTTATTCATTTCCAAAAGAAATTTCATTAAATCCAAAAGAGGCAATTTTTTTAAAAGAAAAAGGAATATTTAAAGAATGTGAAATTCAAAATGTAAATAATATCAAATTTGAAATTGTCACTGATAAATCATCAATAACCAATGATTTTTTTATTTCTGACTTAAGATATTTGGGTGTAAAAAATGACGAGCTTTATAAATTAAAAAAAATTAATCTCGATATTTCTTCAAATAAATATAAAATCATGTTTCCAACACAAGAAGATTTAAAAAGAAATTATGTAAGGTCACCTAAGATAATTGCAGGTAATTTTAATTTCTTTGAGGAAAATGGATTCAAAGTTTTTTATTTAGAAAATGAAAAAGAATATTTAGATGAAATGAAAAAAGCTAATATAGGTATGAATAACTCTTTCAACTATTATTCAAAATACTTTGGAGAAAAAAGCAAACCAAGGATTGCATTTGCTCCATTAAATAAACCAAGTATAACTAATGAAAATATTATTGTATACGATTCAAACGTAATTAAAGGTAAAAATAGAGAAAATTCAATCTCACATGAAATTGCGCACATTTGGTTTGGTCAAGACGGTTTAATTATTAAAGAAAGACCATTAACAGAAGGAATTGCTGAATTTCTATCTATGCAATATGTTATCTCGCAACTTGGAGAAAAACAACTTGACAAATCAATAAACGAACGATTATTTAATTTAGAAGGGCAAACATCATTGGAAGCTTTAAAAAAGAATAATTTAGATGCTAATTCGACCCATCTTCTATCTTATGATTTATTGCCAATTTATTTTCAAACAAGGTTATTGAACAATCCTAACTTTATTAATGAACTTGGAGAACTTTATAAAAATAATGTAGTGAAAAAATTAATAGATCTTAATGAAATAAATATTTTTTTCAAATCTAAAGGAGTTGAAACAATATCAACTGATGAAGTATTTCCAGACTTTTTTATCTCAGAATGTTCTTCTAGTGAAGTTTGTATAACATCAAATTCAGAAAAGAATTATGCCGTTGAAATAGGCATTGTTGACTCAAACAATCAAAAGTCTTTAAAAACTTTAACTTTTTCTAAAGAACAAAAAGTACAAAAAATCAATATTGAAAACAATAGTAAAATTGTAATTGACCCATCATATAAAATTTTACAAACATCAAGATTAAATGATATTTGGTCAAAAGATGAAAATAATGTATTTAATAGAAATAGGTACTTTAAAATAAATTCAAAAGAAGATATAGCATTTATTTCAAATGAAGTTGCCAATTATTTAAGTAGAAAGTCAGAAAATATTTCAGATAAAATTATTAAAAGTTATCAAGTAGAAAATAAGTTAAAAGATTTAAGAAGTAATAATTCAAAAAAACTATTAAGTGGCGGTGCTACTTCCTATGTTGAAAAGAAGAACTCTTTATTTCTTTATTTCTCATTTAACAATGAAAATACTAATGAAACAACTGTATTAAAAATTATACTAAAATTAGATTCTGAAAGAAAATCAATTTTAGACATAAAATGTGAAGAATAAAAATACGGCATATAAT
>NZ_JACTAC010000140.1 GCF_014486675.1 Flavobacterium macrobrachii | reverse complement strand
TTCTAAAAAAATCAGCGCAATTCTTCAGAGATTCGGTACAATTCTTTCGAGAAACAGCGCAATTCTTCGGAGATTCGACACAATTCTTTCGAGATTCGACACAATTCTTTGGAGATTTGACACAATTCTTCGGAGTTTCGACACAATTCTTCGAAGTTTCGACACAATTCTTTGGAGTTTCGACGCAATTCTTCGGAGAAATAGCGCAATTTTTTCCAGAACTAGCGTATTTTTTTTAATCAGTAGTGCGTAATTTTTTAAAAAATGGGACAATTGTTTAAAGGATTACAACTTATTTGTTATCAAATACCACATCGGTTCAAAATAGTAGCGCAATTAATACCTAAAGGTTATGTAAAAATTACCGTTAATCGGTAATGTTAATTTAGTTTTATGTATTTCGTCGATTTTATCGAAAAGTTGGGGGGTTTATTTGGAAAAATAAAAAAAAAATGTACTTTTGTCAAGTTATGCTCTAAAGGTGTTTTCCTTGTAAATAGCTCATTTTTAATGGGTTTGTGAGTTTAACTGCGGTGTTGCGATTTTGGTGCTGTTTTGGCACTTTCACGATTTCTAAACTAATTAAATTATGAATAAAACTCCTTATTTTTCAATGATGAACAGGCTTTTTACTAAGAAGTTATCAATTTCTATTCTGTTCGTTTTGTTGTTCACTAATTTAGGGTATGCTCAATTGTTTCAACAGGATTTTTCAAGTTCAACAACTGTATCGACCTATGCTAATGCAACAACCCCTACAAACGGTCAATTTAATGCAATCACCACTTCTGGAGCTGGTACTGTGTTATCTATTAATACAACAGGTTCGAATAAGTTGAGATTTGCAAGAACAGGAAATGCTGGAGTATTTAGTAGAACTACTGATTTTTCTGGAACTCCAAGTACTTTATTGTATAGATTTGATATGACTTTATCTGCCAATTCAACAGCCTTTACAAATGCTGCTACTTTTCAAGTAGGTAGTGGTTTTGGAACGGGAAATTCAACAGAAACAAATGCAAATACGCATTCTCGTTTTGGTGTGAATTTTACAACAACCGCAGGTCAATACTCCTTAAGGGATATTGTTGGAGGAACAAATTCTTCAAATTTCACAGGAACACAAACAATTACCTGGGCTATAAATAATTCAGGAGCTACCGTAACTTATAGGGCACCAAATGGTACATTCGAGACATTAGCAAACGATACTCAAGATGTTTGGGTTGGAAATACAAAAGCTTTTAATGATATTGCTGCAACTACTCCTACTCAGTCTTTAACAGATATTAAGTTTGTTATTTCAGGTGCAAATGGAACAATAGATTTAGATAATTTCTTAATTAACCCAATTCCTTTAGTTCCCGCTTCAAGTGCTGCAACTGCAATTGGAAGTGATAGTTTTACGGCGAATTGGTCAACTGTTTCTGGTGTAACGGGATATAGAGTTGATGTAGCTACTGATTCTGGTTTTACTTCCATGGTATCTGGTTATGATAATCTTTATGTTGCTGGTCAAACTACTAGTTCTCTTTCTGTAACTGGTCTAAGTGCTAGTACAACATATTATTATAGAGTTAGAGGAGCTTCTCAATATAGTGTTGGAGAATTTGCTGGAGGAAATTCATCTTCTGAAAATTTAACAACTTCTTCTGGCGCTTTGGTTCCAGAAATCAATGTTCAAGGAAATTCAACGAACATCGTAAGTGGCGATACTACACCATCAACGGCTGATGATACTGATTTTGGTTCGGTTAATGCGGCTAGTGGTTCTGTAGTTAGAACTTTTACTATACAAAATACAGGTAGTGCTGCTTTGAACATCTCGAGTGCTTATTTATTGGATGGTACTTCTGGTTTTTCTATAACTAGTGCGCCA
>NZ_JACTAC010000013.1 GCF_014486675.1 Flavobacterium macrobrachii | reverse complement strand
TAGCGCAACTTCGTGCAACAAAAAAACCACCATCAGTTCCTATCCCTTTTCTCTTTTCTCTATTTTCTAAATTCAACCACCACAACTCCATTTTCGTCTTACTCAACTCCATTTCCATCATTCTCAACTCCATTTCCGTCTTACTCAACTCCATTTCCATCATTCTCAATTCCATTTCCGTCTTACTCAACCCCATTTCCATCATTCTCAACTCCATTTCCATCATTCTCAATTCCATTTCCGTCTTACTCAACTCCATTTCCATCATTCTCAATTCCATTTCCACCATTCTCAACTCCATTTCCGTCTTACTCAACTCCATTTCCATCACACACGACTCCTCCGACAACCTCTCCGCCTCGTTCTCCAACCATTCCACCTCGTTCGACAACCTCTCCGCATCGTTCTCCAACCATTCCACCTCGTTCGACAACCTCTCCGCCTTGTTCTCCAACCATTCAGCTTCCTCCGACAACCATTCAGCTTCCTCCGACGAACTCTCCGCCTTGTCCGACAACCTTTACGCCTCGTTCTCCAACCATTCCGCATCGTTCTCCAACCATTCCGCATCCTCCGACAACCATTCAGCTTCCTCCGACGAACTCTCCGCCTTGTCCGACAACCTTTACGCCTCGTTCTCCAACCATTCGCATCCTCCGACAGCCTTTCCGCCTTATCTTCTTACCTCTTGCTTCTTGCTTCTTTCCTCTTGCTTCTTGCTTCTTACCTCTTACTTCTTTCATCAACACATCAAACTATAAAAACAGACCAAAAACCAGCAATAAAAAACGTTTACTAAATGTTAAACCACTTCCTTTTTCTATAAAATTTAAAGAACTTTAAATTTTTAAAACAAAAAAGCATGAAAAAAGTCCTTTTATTCCTAACCATAATAACCCTTGCTGCCTGCAAATCAAAAAAAACAACCCTAGACAACAGCAACAACCCCACAGAAACTACCACCACAGAAACCATCAGTACAATTGCACCAAACGAAGTGGACAAAATAAAGAGCGATAGAGCCTACAACCTGGGCACTCGCCTACTCGAAACCTGCAATACCTCAACCTTCAAAGCCTTTTCTAAATCCGAAGCTACAGATAAAGTCATTGCAAACGCTACACCACAAAAAATAGCCACTACCTGCAAAAAAATAAACCAACGCAACGGTAAATTCCTTGGATTAAAGCTTCTCGACATAAAACACAACAAAATCCTCGACGAATATACCTTTCGCTATGATATAAACTATGAAAAAAAACTTTACAAACGAGAACTATATGTAGTTGTAAATGCCCAAAACAAAGTATCCGCTATCAATACAAAAGAAGTAAAACCAACCCCATTTTAAATGCAGTCTAAAGTGATTTTAATTATCTTTGCTAAAAACAATTTACAATGCAAGATATTATCAATCGCTTCATCAGTTATGTAACCATCGATACTGAATCGGATCCAAATTCAACAACAACACCAAGCACAGAAAAACAATGGAATTTAGCCCATAAACTAGTCGAAGAACTAAAAGTCATCGGCTTGGAAGACGTTACCATTGACAAACATTCCTATGTTATGGCAACTTTACCTTCTAATGTTGAACACGAAGTTCCAACGATTGGTTTCGTGGCTCATTTTGACACAACTCCCGATTTTACGGGTGCCAATGTTCAACCCCAAGTCATTGAAAACTATGATGGTGGCGATATTCTTTTAAACAAAGAAAACAACATCGTGCTTTCGCCAAACTACTTTAAAGATTTACTACAATACAAAGGACAAACGCTAATCACCACCAATGGTTTAACACTTCTAGGCGCCGATGACAAAGCCGGAATTACCGAAATTGTTACCGCAATGGAATTCCTAATCAACAATCCTGAAATCAAACACGGAAAAATCAGAATTTGCTTCACTCCTGATGAAGAAATTGGTCGCGGTGCCGATTTATTTGACGTAGAAAAATTTGGTGCCGAATGGGCTTACACCATGGACGGAAGCCAAATTGGCGAATTGGAATATGAAAATTTCAATGCCGCTGGAGTGAAAATAACTTTCAAAGGAAAATCGGTTCATCCTGGTTATGCCAAAGGAAAAATGATTAATTCGATGCTAATTGCCAATGATTTTATCAACGAATTACCAAAAGGCGAAACACCACAAGAAACCAAAGGTTATGATGGTTTTTTCCACGTTACTGGACTAACAGGAAGCATTGAAGAAACAAAATTGGAATTAATCATTCGTGACCACGACATGAAAAAGTTCACTAAGCGAAAAGAATTGGTTCATAAAATTGTCAAGAAAATCAACAAAGAATACAAAAAACAATTTGGCGAAGACATTGCAATCTGCGAAATCAAAGATCAGTATTACAACATGAAAGAAAAAGTTGAACCTGTAATGTTCATAGTTGATTTAGCTGAAAAAGCTATGAAAAGCTTAGGCATAAAACCATTAATAAAACCAATCCGTGGCGGAACTGACGGTTGTCGATTATCTTATATGGGATTACCTTGTCCAAACATTTTTGCTGGCGGACATAATTTCCACGGAAAATACGAATATGTTCCGGTAGAAAGTATGCAAAAAGCAGTAGAAGTAATTGTGAAAATTGCGCAACTAACCGCAACAACTGATTTTTCTAAAAAGAAGAAGAGTAAAAAGAAAAAATAAATCTTTCGTTTATTTTAAAATAAAAAAATCCCAAATTCCATATCTTTACTTGGAATTTGGGATTTTAAATTTTGAATTTATATACTTATGCTTTCTTATTCAAAGCAGCAGTTAATTCTAATGAAATAGCTGAACGTTCCATTTTTAATTTTCCAGACATGGTTTCAATAACTACAGTTGTTTCTGCTAATTCGGAAACTTTTCCGTGAAGTCCGCTTTTAGTGATGATTTTATCACCTACTTTTAAAGACGATTCAAATTCTTTTTCTTGTTTTATTTTCTTTTGTTGTGGTCTAATCATAAAGAAGTACATCACCACGATGATTAATAAAAAAGGCAAAAATTGTTGTAAATTTTCCATAATTGTTTGTTTTAATAAATAGCTTATTAACCAGCTACTTTAATAGTTGTTTTTATTGTTAATAATTCTGTACCTTTTTCTGTATTACAAATTATTGTAATTGTTTTCGAAGTTTTACCAACTTTTCTTGCTGAATCAAAGGTAACTTTAATTTTCCCTGTATCGCCTGGTTTAATATATTCATTTTTAGGATATTCTGGAACTGTACAACCGCATGAAGCCTTTGCATCAGCAATAATCAAATTGGCTTCGCCTGTATTAGTGAATTCAAAAGTATGCTCTACTTTATCACCTTGCTCAATATCTCCAAAATCAAATTCGGTTTCTTTAAACGTAATTACGGGATATTTACCATCTACTGGTTTTGGAAATTTTATACTCTGATTTTGAAAATCTTCAGAAGTTGTTTTACCACTTCCATTGACTACAGGCTGTTCTTGTTGAACATTTGAATTAGCTTCATCAGCTTTATTTTCATTTTTACATGATGCTCCTAAAATTGCTAAACTAAAAACAGCAATTATTCTAATTTTTCTTAACATAATAATATTTATTTATAATAAACCTCTTCCTGATTTTTTCATTTTACCGTCATTGGTAAAATCTTTTACTAAATTATCCAAAATTCCGTTGATGAAAATACTACTTTTTGGTGTTGAATATTCTTTAGCTAATTCAAGATATTCATTAATGGTAACTTTTACAGGAATGGATGGAAACTTCAAAAACTCACAAATTGCCATCTTCAAAATAATGGTATCGATTTCAGCAATTCGTTCCGAATCCCAATTTGGTGTTTTATCGATATATTCCTTTGCTAATTCTATTTCGTTTAGCACTGTTTTTCGGAATAAAAGACTAACAAACTCTTTGTCTTCTTGGTCTTTATACAATTTTGGCACTCTAAATTCGTCGCCTTCTTTAATTTGACGCAATTGTTTTTGAATTTGAGTATTTACCATTGGTATATCATCAATCCAAGTTAGTTTATTGTCTTCCAAATATTCGTATAATTTATCATTTGGCGCAATAACTTCAGTAAATAAGTCAACTACAAACTGCTTGTCTTCTTCAAAAGTTGAAGTTTTGGTTTGCATATAATTTTGATACAATTCACTTTTTTTAACTTCATTTAATAAAATCAAAATATAGTCATCGTTCATCGACCAGTTATTGATTTTTCTAGTTTCAAGTGAAATACTAATGGAGTTGCTTTCTTCTAAAATTTGAAGAACAGCATTATTGATAAACTTTTTATTAGGATTTTTTTCTTCGGGTGTTGCAAGGTGTTTTTTACTTGAAGTTTCAAGAAAAACAACTTCCTTTTTTTTAATTTCAATCAATGAAGAAACCATTATAAGATATAAATCGAGAATGTTATCAATGCTATGATACAAGAATTTCTCTTCTTTTTCTATTTCATCTGAATTTTTTTGATGCATTGCATAAATAGATTGCATCACTTTTACACGAATATGTCTTCTGTTTAACACCTGTAAGAACTTTTAAAAATTAACAACGCGAAAGAAAATCTTTCGCGTTGCAAAAATAGTATTATTTTAAAAAACTACCGTTATTTAGTAGCGTTTTCTTTTCTTCTTTGTTCAATTCTGTTTTCAGCAATTTGCATAGCAGCTTGTTGCGTAGTCATATTGTTTACATCTGCAAAATTGAAAATTTCTAAAGTTGTATTATAGATGTTTTCAGTTCTTCTAATCGCTTCACCTTCTTGGTATTTCACGATTTCACCATACACATTGATAATTCCTCCAGCGTTAATCAAGAAATCTGGTGCATAAGCAATTCCTCTTTCTCTAAGGATTTTTCCGTGAACTGATTCTACAGCCAACTGATTGTTTGCAGCACCAGCAATTACTTTTGCATTGATTTTATATACGGTATCGTCATTAATTGTTGCTCCTAAAGCACATGGCGAATAAATATCAACATCAGCACTGTACAAATCAGCACCTGTAAATATTTTGGCACCATAGTTAGAAACCATGTTTTCCATTTTATCTTGGTGAATATCCGAAACAAAAACCTCTGCTCCTTCTTTTCTTAAATAGCTAATCAAAGTTTCACCAACATGTCCTGTTCCTTGAACTAAAACTTTTTTTCCTCCAAGGTTATCAGAACCAAATTGGTATTTAGCTGCAGCTTTCATTCCCATATAAACACCATAAGCTGTTACTGGAGAAGGATTTCCTGAACCGCCTTTTTCAACCGAAATACCTGTTACATGATTAGTAACCAAGCTAATTCTGTCCATATCTTCGGTAGTTGTTCCAACGTCTTCTGCAGTGATGTATTTTCCGCTTAATGAATTCACAAATTCACCAAACTTTGTAATCATTTCTGGAGTTTTATCTAGTTTAGAGTCGCCAATGATAACGGCCTTTCCACCACCAAGATTTAAACCTGTAATTGCTGATTTATAAGTCATTCCACGAGAAAGTCGTAATACATCATTCAAAGCTTCCCATTCATTTGCATATTTCCACATTCTTGTTCCGCCCAAAGCTGGTCCCATAACTGTATTATGAATACCAATTATTGCCTTTAAACCCGTATCTTTGTCATGACAAAAAACAATTTGCTCGTGATTATCAAATGATAATTGTCCAAATACTGGATCCATTTTTTTTAACTCGACTGGGGTTGTAATTTCTGAAGTCATAAAAATTTAATTAAATTGGTATTTTTAGCATTTCCTAAAAACAATAGGCAAATTTAGCATTTTATTCAATAAAATGCATTCATATCGATAATAATTATGAATTTGTTAGTAAAATCAACAATAAATACGAATTTAATATTTATATTTTTAATATAATTTTAACTGTTTTTAATTAATTTTATTAGATTTTCGCCATAAAAAGATGAAAGAACTTCAATATCTAAATAAATATTTTATCAAATACAAATACCACTTCCTTTTAGGTATTTTTATTACAATAGTAGCACAAATTTTTTCGCTGTTTACACCAAAGCTTATCAGTAGCTCTTTTAAAGCAATTGAAGATTTCAATAAAAATAATGTTGGGACCGATGTAATTAAAGTAGAATTAATCAACAACATTCTTTTAATAGTTGGCACAACTTTGGTTGCTGGAGTTTTGACTTTTTTGATGCGCCAAACCTTAATTGTAATGTCGCGTCACGTAGAATTTGACCTAAAAAACGAAGTCTTCAAACATTATGAAGAGTTAGACCAAAACTTCTATAAACGCAATAGAACTGGCGATTTAATGAGTAGAATTAGTGAAGATGTTGGGAAAGTTAGAATGTATGTTGGACCAGCGGTGATGTACACGATTAACACTGTAATTCGTTTTGCCATCGTGATAATTTATATGTATAATGTTTCGCCAAGATTAACATTATATACTATTTTGCCTTTGCCACTATTATCGTATATTATATTCAAACTTAGTACTGAAATCAACGTTAGAAGTACAACTTTCCAACAATATTTATCCAAAATATCGAGTTTTACCCAAGAAATTTTCTCTGGAGTTCGAGTAGTTAAAGCCTATGCATTAGAAAATCAATACCAAAAAAACATGGTCGATTTGGCTAACGAAAGTAAAACCAAAAGCATGGATTTAGCTAAAGTACAATCGCTTTTTGGTCCGTTGATGATTGCATTGATTGGTGTTAGTAATTTAGTGGTTATCTATTTTGGTGGAATGATGTACATTGATGGAACGATAAAAAGCATTGGAACCATTGCCGAATTTATTCTCTACGTAAACATGTTAACTTGGCCAGTTGCTTCTATCGGTTGGGTTTCATCATTAGTTCAAGAAGCTGAAGCATCACAAAAAAGAATTAACGAATTTCTAAAAGTGCAACCTGAAATAAAGAATAAAACCACCGAAAACTCAATCATTAATGGTGAAATTCAATTTAAAAACGTGACTTTTACCTATGAAGATACCGAAATTACAGCATTGGATAACATTTCGTTTACCATTAAAAAAGGAGAAACTTTAGCCGTTTTAGGCAAAACGGGTTCTGGAAAATCAACATTACTTTCGTTAATAACTAGAATGTATGATATTAAAAATGGAAACATTTTAATAGACAAAAAAAATATCGACCAAGTCAATTTATATGATTTACGGAACAGCATTGGAATTGTTCCTCAAGATGCTTTTTTATTTTCAGATAGTATCAAGAATAACATCAAATTTGGAAAAGAGAATGCTACCGATGAAGAAGTGTTTACTGCTGCAAAACAAGCCGTTGTTCACGATAATATCATGAATTTCAACAACCAATATGAAACTGTTCTTGGCGAAAGAGGAATTACACTTTCTGGCGGACAAAAACAGCGTGTTTCTATTGCCAGAGCAATTATCAAAAATCCTGAAATTCTCCTTTTTGACGATTGTCTATCGGCTGTTGATACTGAAACCGAAGAACAAATTTTGAACAACTTACTTCAAATTTCTAAAGATAAAACTACAATTATTGTTAGCCACAGAGTTTCATCTGCTAAAAATGCGGATAAAATCATTATTCTCGACGAAGGAAAAATTATCCAAGAAGGTTCTCATAATCAATTAATAAACGAAGAAGGTTATTATGCCGAGCTTTATTTGAAACAACTTTCGGAAAAAGAATTAAATTAAATGTTGCTTGGTAACAAAAAATTTACCATTTTTGAACAATACAGAAACACAATTAATTGACCGAAAGAATATGAGAGAAAATGATATGTTAGAAAAAGATGAAATTTTTTCTAAAGTTTTAAGAGCAGGAAGAAGAACTTATTTCTTTGATGTAAGAGCCACAAAAGCCGACGATTATTATGTAACCATTACCGAAAGTAAAAAATTTACAGAAGAAGATGGTTCGTTTCATTTCAAAAAACACAAAATCTATTTGTACAAAGAAGATTTTGCAGCATTTACTGAAATATTAGGCGAAATGACATCGTATGTTTTAAATCAAAAAGGCGAAGAAGTAATTTCTGAAAGGCACCAAAAAGACTTCAAAAAAGAATATTATCAAGAAACTACAAGCGAAACTACCGCTTCTGAAAAAAGTTTTACCGATATCGATTTTGACGATATTTAAAATATAAATTTAACCGCAAAAGCCCAAAATAGTAATTTTTGGGCTTTTTTTTCAACATATCATTATGCAAAAAATTCTAGCGTTTCTAAACAAACACAGCATCATTATCAATTCGATTTGTATTGCTTTTTGGATTTACATCATTTATGAAAATTACCAAGTTGCCAAAGCCGAAAACTCAATGGATGAACGAAAAAGTTACTTTATAGTTCCAGTGCTTTTTATTCTATTATCCATTTTCAATATGTATATGGCACAAAAAAGAAAAAATAGACAGAACTAACCTATTCTCAGTCCATTTTCAACTTTTATATCCGAAGTCAACAAAACAATATCATTATTATCTCCAACAGAACCTAAAACCAAGCATTCGCTCATAAATGTTCCAATTTGTTTTCTAGGAAAATTGACAACGGCTATAATTTGCTTTCCAACCAAATCTTCTTTAGTATATCGTTTTGTGATTTGTGCTGAAGATTTTTTTTTTCCAATTGCCGAACCAAAATCAATCAACAATTGAAAAGCAGGTTTTCTAGCTTCGGGGAAATCATTTACTTCTAAAATGGTTCCAATACGCATTTCTACTCGTTCAAATTCTGACCATTGCAATGGCGTTTCAATTGCATTCATTTTATAATCTTTTTCTAATTAGTTTTTAACATAAAACCCAATACTTTTTTGTACATTTAGATTTTCTGATACAATATAGTAAACCTTTTTATGTTTTCAGTATGAAAATAGCCCTTTTCACCAATGAATTTCCGCCTAATATTTATGGTGGCGCAGGTGTTCACATCGATTTTTTAAGCCACGAATTAAAGAAACTTGCCCAAGTAGAAGTTCGCTGTTTTGGTAATCAAAAAGAACAAACAAACCAACTCAATGTGTTAGGAGTTCAACCTTCATTAAACGTAATGAATGACGAAAATAATCCGCACATTAAAATGTTTCAAAACTTGAGCCGCAATGTAGAAATGGCGCAACATACCTTAGAAGCTGATGTTATTCATTGTCATACTTGGTACACGCATTTGGCCGGAATTTTTTCGAGAGAATTAGTGCAATCGCCATTAATTTTAACCACGCACAGTTTAGAAACGCATCGACCATGGAAAGTAGAACAACTCGGCAACGGATATTTTCTTTCCCGATGGATTGAAAATCATGCATACAATACCGCCGACGGAATTATTGCTGTAAGCGAACAAATGAAAACCGATGTGGTTGAAGCCTATGGCGTTTCTCCCGAAAAAGTTACGGTAATTCATAACGGTATTGATCCTGAGTTTTATAAACCAACGTATGATAACAATTTATTAGTCGAATTAGGAATAAATCCAGCTGTTCCGTTTGTACTTTTCGTTGGGAGAATTACTCGTCAAAAAGGAATTTCACAACTCATTGAAGCGGCACAATATTTCGACAAAAACTGTCAAATTGTACTTTGTGCTGGTGCGCCAGACACGCCAGAAATTGCAGCAGAAACCGAAGCATTAATTTCGAAACTGAAATCAAATCGTGATGGAGTTATTTTAATCTCGGAAATGTTGCCAAGAGAAAAAATCAAGGTTTTGTATAGTCATGCACGAGTTTTTGCTTGTCCATCGCTGTATGAACCGTTTGGCATTATCAATTTGGAAGCGATGTCGTGTGAAACGCCAGTGGTTGGAAGTGCTGTTGGCGGCATTCCTGAAATCATTGTTGAGAATGAAACGGGATATTTAATTCCGTTGGAAAGTATTTCAAGAACCGATTTTAATCCAAAAAATCCAGAAGCATTTCAAAGAAATTTTGCCGAAAAAATAAATCGTTTATTGGCTGATGAGGATTTAGCTACCGCAATGGGAAAAGCCGGAAGACATAGAGTTTTAGAAAAATTCAGCTGGGAATCGATAGCAAAAACAACTTATAGTTATTATGAGGAAGTGATTGGTAGATTTGAGAAAGAAAAGGCGTAAAGAGTGATTAGTGAAGAGTGATTAGTGAAGAGTGAAGAGTGAGGAGTAAGGAGTAAAATTTAATGTTAAAAAGTAAGAATACAACATTAAAAACTAAGAATATAACATTAAAAAGTAAGAATACAATTGTAAATTCATCGAATTTATGTTTCAAGATTACAAATTGATGATTAATTAGTGTCAATTTATTATGGAAGTTTGTTGATTGATGAATGACCATTTCAATTTAAGACTACCGATCGCAACCCGACTTGAACGGAGCTCTTTTTATCTTTTCTTTTTTTGAAAAGATAAAAAAGCGGGAGTGGAAGGCGGAATAGTTGCCCAAAAAATAAAAAATTAATAAAGAGGATGGTTTTTTTAGTTCCTCATAATGACATAGAAAATGATAAATAAATCAACATTAGCCATTATTCTTGGTGGCGGACAAGGTTCAAGATTGGCACCATTAACAGAAAGTCGTTCAAAACCAGCTGTTCCCATTGCTGGAAAATACCGTTTGGTTGACATTCCGATTTCTAATTGTATCAATTCCGATATTAAACGAATGTTTGTTTTGACGCAATTTAATTCGGCTTCATTAAACCAACACATTAAAAACACGTATCATTTTAGCCATTTCAGTACGGCTTTTGTGGATATTCTAGCTGCCGAACAAACGCCAGATAATCCAACTTGGTTTCAAGGAACTGCAGATGCTGTTAGACAATGTATGACACATTTTTTAAACCATGATTTTGATTATGCTTTGATACTTTCGGGAGATCAATTATATCAAATGGATTTTAATGAAATGATTAAAGCGCATCATGATTCTGGTGCTTCGATTTCTATTGCTACATTGCCTGTAACGGCAAAAGAAGCTCCGGAATTTGGAATTTTGAAAACCGATGCGGAAAATTTTATTACGTCGTTTATTGAAAAACCAAAAGCGGATTTATTGCCACAATGGACATCGGAAGTTAGTGAAGAATCCAAGGCGGAAGGCAAACACTATTTAGCCTCGATGGGAATTTATATCTTCAATAGGGATTTGTTGGTGGAATTGATGAAAAATCAAGAAACGAAAGATTTTGGTAAAGAAATTATTCCGCAAGCTATTGGAAAACAAAAAATATTGAGCTATCAATATGAAGGTTATTGGACTGATATTGGGAACATCGATTCGTTTTTTGAAGCTAATTTAGGTTTGACAGATGACATTCCGAAATTCAATTTATTTGATAATTCGAGTAAAATTTATACTCGTGCAAGGGTTTTGCCACCATCAAAAATTACGGGTGCTTCAACTATTGACAAATCGGTTATTGCCGAAGGTTGTATCATAAATGGTGTTACGGTAGAACATTCGGTTATCGGAATTAGAAGCCGAATTGGATATGGTTCAACCATAATTAATTCTTATCTTATGGGTAATGATTATTATCAAAATCTTGAAGAAATCAGAACTAATGATATGAATAACATCATCAATATCGGTATAGGTGAACGTTGTTTTATTAACAACACTATCGTAGATAAAAATTGTAGAATTGGTAATGATGTTCGATTGAACGGCGGAAAACATCTAGAAGATACAAATACGGATTTATATACTGTAAAAGACGGAATTATTGTGGTTAAAAAAGGTGCTGTTTTGCCGAATGGATTTAGTGTTTAAAAACTAATTATGCTGTTTATTGAGAATTAGCTGTTAAATATTTATAAATTTTCTCTCTATCAACATCTGTAATACCTGCCTCTTTTTGCATTCGATATACTATTGGTGACCATTGAGAAGCGGTGAAACGATTAGGTTCAAATAATTCGTGACATTTATTACAATTATTTTCATATAACATTTTACCCTCGGTTAATTCAGTATCCAGAATTGTCGCAAAAGCCATAACTTTTGGTTCTTCTTTTTTAGCCACTTCTGTTGGAACACTTGATTTTGTAGCACAGGAATAAATTATTAGAGATAAAATCGAGAGTAAAGTAATTTTTAATTTCATGATTTATTGGTTTTTAAGTTAAAGTAAAACTATAAAAAAACCCGACAGAAGTTCTATCGGGTAGAATTATTAAGTAAAAATTAAGTAAATTATTAATCTTCTATCCTATTTTTCACTTGTATTAAATATATAAAAAATATCCCAAACCGTTCAGCTTTGGGATATTTAAAATTTAATATTTGAATATTTAATATTACTTCACATCCATCAATTCTACATCAAAAATTAATGTAGCATTTGGTGGAATTACACCTCCAGCACCAGCTGAACCATAGGCTAAATAAGATGGTATAACAAAACGAGCTTTATCGCCTACTTTTAAAAGAGCAATACCTTCATCCCAACCTTCAATAACATGACCTTTTCCTAATGGAAATTCGATTGGTTTTTTTCTAGGATAAGAAGAATCGAAAGTTTTACCATTATCTAATTGTCCTGTGTAATGAACTGAAACTGTTTTTCCTTTTTCAGCTTGTTTTCCGTTACCATTTTGGATTAATTTATAACGCAATCCGCTTTCCGTTTTTTCAAAACCAGCAGCTAACTTCTCCATGGCTTCTTCGGCTTGCTTTTTTGCCTCTTCAATTCTCCTTAAACGTGAACCTTCAAAAGTTCTAAACGCTTCGATAGCATTCCATTTTTCAGCTTCTTCACCAACTCTAACAATTTCAAGAGTTTCTAAAACATCACCTTGAGCTACAGCATCAACAACTTCTTGTCCTTCAACAACATGACCAAAAACAGTATGCTTATTATCCAGCCAATTGGTTGGAACATGCGTTATAAAAAACTGAGAACCGTTACTTGCTGGTCCAGAATTTGCCATTGATAAAACTCCTGGTCTATCGTGTTTTAACGAAGGATGAAATTCATCATCAAAACTATAACCTGGTCCGCCAGTTCCAATACCTTGAGGACAACCACCTTGAATCATAAAATCAGGAATTACTCTGTGAAATTTTAATCCGTCGTAATATTGTTTTCCCATCGGACGAGCTGAATTTTCTAATTGTCCTTCTGCTAAACCAACAAAATTACCAACTGTTCCTGGAGTTAAATCGTGAGTTAGTTTTACTAAAATTGAACCTTTCGAGGTGTTGAATTTTGCGTATATTCCGTTTTCCATTGTATTTTTTTAAAAATTTTGGTGCAAATTTACGAATAAAATTCATTAGAAACTATTTCCAAAACTGTACATTTGGCTAAATAATCAATTTGAAGACAATGAAAAATACGGATAATTATATTGAACTAAACAAACAAACTTGGAACAATAAAACAGACGTTCACATTACCTCTGAATTTTATGATAACGAAAGTTTTCTGAAGGGAAAATCAACATTAAACGATATTGAATTAGAACTTCTTGGCGATGTTTCTGGTAAAAAGATTTTGCATTTGCAATGTCATTTTGGTCAAGATACTTTGTCATTAGCACGACTTGGAGCAACCGTTACAGGACTAGATTTATCGGATAAAGCTATTGAAAAAGCTACTGAAATGGCAACAAAATTAAAGCTCGATGCAAATTTTGTCTGTTGCAACATCTATGATGCTATGGATTATATCAATGAAAAATTTGATATTGTTTTTACAAGTTATGGAACAATTGGTTGGTTTCCTGATCTAGATAAATGGGCAAAAATCGTTTCACACTTTCTACACCCAAAAGGTCAATTTATCATAGCTGATTTTCATCCTGTAGTTTGGATGTTTGACAACGATTTCAAAGAAGTGTTTTATAATTATTTTAATGTTGAACCAATTATTGAAGACGAATCTGGAACTTACGCTGATAGAAGTTCCGAGATTTCATCACAAACAGTTACATGGAACCATCCAACAAGTGAAATTTTAAATGCTTTGATACAATCGGGTTTAGAAATCAATTCATTCAATGAATATGACTATTCTCCGTATAATTGTTTTAATGAAACCGAAGAATTTGCACCAAATAAATACAGAATTAAACATTTAGAAAATAAAATTCCAATGGTATATTCTATTTTGGCAACCAAAAAGTAAAACTTATCTTTGCCCAATGCGAATAGATATTATCACCATATTACCTGATTTATTACGAAGTCCTTTTGAAGGTTCGATTATGAAACGTGCTATCGATAAAGGATTAGTGGAAGTTCATTTTCATAATTTAAGAGATTACACAACCAACAAACAAAAATCGGTTGACGATTATCCGTTTGGTGGTGGAGCTGGAATGGTAATGAATATTCAACCAATCGATGATTGTATTGCGCATTTAAAATCTCAAAGAAACTACGATGAAGTAATTTACATGTCACCTGACGGTGAAACTTTAAACCAGAAAATGGCAAACACAGCTTCCATGTATGAAAATATCATCATTCTTTGTGGACATTACAAAGGTGTGGATCAACGTGTTCGCGACCATTTAATAACCAAAGAAATCTCTATTGGTGATTATGTTCTTTCTGGTGGCGAAATTGGTGCCATTGTTTTCTGTGATGCTATCATTAGACTAATTCCAGGTGTTTTATCAGATGAAACTTCGGCTTTGACGGATAGTTTTCAAGACGGATTGCTTTCTGGACCAATTTATACAAGACCTGCAGATTATAAAGGTTGGAAAGTTCCTGAGATTTTGACTAGCGGACATTTTGCCAAAATAGAAAAATGGCGCGAAGATATGGCGTATGAACACACAAAAAATAGAAGGCCTGATTTGTTGGAATAGTCACAGTTGGCAGTCGCAGTTGGCAGTATGAAATTGTGAAAACTCAAAACTGCGACTGAAAACTAAAATAAAAGTTGTAATATCAAATAAAAGTTATAAATTTGCACCCACATTTGACCAACCTCTGGCGAAAACCGTGAATGTTGCTCAGATTTTAAACCATAATAGTCAAAAAAAATGGCAAATTTAGTAGATTTCGTTAACAACGAATTATCAACAAGAAAAGATTTCCCTGAATTCGGAGCTGGTGATACAATCACAGTTTACTACGAAATTAAAGAGGGTGAAAAAACAAGAACTCAGTTTTTCAAAGGAGTTGTAATCCAAAGAAAAGGAACTGGAGCTACTGAAACTTTTACAATCCGTAAAATGTCTGGTGCTGTTGGTGTAGAGCGTATCTTCCCAGTTAATATGCCAGCTTTACAAAAGGTTGAAGTGAACCAAAGAGGTAAAGTTCGTAGAGCTAGAATTTACTACTTCAGAGAACTTACTGGTAAAAAAGCAAAAATCAAAGAAAGAAGATACAAAAATTAATTCTTTCTTTATTTCTTATAAAAATCTTCTTGTTCAACACAAGAAGATTTTTTTTTTGACAAAAAAGCACTAGCATTTTACGAAAATCATAATTTAAACTTCAATTTTTGATAAATCATCAATTTTAATGATTTGTATAGCAATTTTACAACTAAATATACCTCAATTTCATATATTTGCGTACTACACATTTTTTCAGAAACTTATAAACAAAAATAATGTCAGATTCTAAAATTATTTATACCATTACGGATGAAGCGCCAATGCTTGCAACACATTCGCTACTTCCAATTATTCAAGCCTTCACAAAACCTGCAGGAATTTCAGTTGAAACAAGAGATATTTCATTAGCAGGAAGAATTTTGGCGAATTTTCCAGAATATTTAAACGACAATCAAAAACAATCGGATGATTTAGCTGAGTTAGGACTTTTGGCAACAACTCCAGAAGCAAAAATTATAAAATTACCAAATATCTCAGCTTCGGTTCCTCAACTTAAAGATGCGATAAAAGAATTACAATCCAAAGGTTATAAAATTCCTGATTTTCCAGAAGATGCTCAAACCGATGAAGAAAAAATAGTTAAAGTAAAATATGCAAAAGTTTTAGGTTCGGCAGTAAATCCAGTTCTTCGTGAAGGAAATTCAGATAGACGTGCACCAAAAGCGGTTAAAAACTATGCCAAGAAAAATCCACACAAAATGGGTGTTTGGAGTCCCGATAGTAAAACCGAAGTAGCTCACATGGAAACAGGTGATTTTTTTGGAACTGAAAATTCTACTACGATTGATAACGATACTAAATATAAAATTGTTTTCACAAGCAAAGCAGGACAAACTAAAGTTTTAAAAGATTTAGCTAACCTAAAAGCCGGCGAAGTAATTGATAGTTCAGTAATGAATATGAATGCTTTGAAAGTTTATGCAAAAAAAACAATTTCTGAGGCAAAAGCTAAAGATGTAATGCTGTCCGTTCATCTGAAATCAACGATGATGAAGGTTTCTGATCCAATTATTTTTGGTGCAATTGTAGAAGCGTATTTTGAAGAAGTTTACACTAAATATTCAGAAACTTTTAAAGCATTAGATATAACTCCCGATTATGGTTTGCAAGATTTGTACAATAAAATTGCAGGACATTCT
This sequence comes from Flavobacterium macrobrachii, assembly GCF_014486675.1. Classification (GTDB taxonomy): domain Bacteria; phylum Bacteroidota; class Bacteroidia; order Flavobacteriales; family Flavobacteriaceae; genus Flavobacterium; species Flavobacterium macrobrachii. The sequence goes on along the minus strand of NZ_JACTAC010000013.1, from coordinate 38,139 downwards.
CTAGAAACTGAAATTAAACAAGCAATTTCAGATGCTATTACCAATGGACCAAGAATTGCTATGGTAAATAGCGATAAAGGAATTACAAATTTCCATGTTTCTTCAGATGTTATTGTTGATGCATCAATGGCTGCATTAGCAAGAAATGGAGGGAAAATGTGGAATGCAGAAGGAAAAGAAGAAGACACAATTGCCATGATTCCGGATCGTTCTTATGCTGGATTTTATAGCGCTTGCATTGAAGAAATGAAGAAAAATGGTGCCTTGGATCCAAAAACAATTGGTTCTGTTCCAAATGTAGGCTTGATGGCACAAAAAGCAGAAGAATATGGTTCGCACGATAAAACATTTCAACTTTCTGAAGATGGATTAGTAACAATTGAAACTGAAAACGGTACAGTTTTACTATCGCAAACTGTTTCTGTTGGCGATATATTTAGAATGTGTCAAACTAAAGATGCGCCAATTCAAGATTGGGTAAAACTAGCCGTAAACAGAGCGAAATTATCCGATACAACTGCTATTTTTTGGTTAGATAAAGATAGAGCTCACGATAGAGAAATTATCAAAAAAGTTGAAAAATACTTAAAAGATTTTGATACAAATGGACTGGATATTCGCATCATGGATGTAAAAGATGCAATGACAGAAACGTTACGAATTATTAGAACTGGCAAAGATGTAATTTCAGTTTCAGGAAATGTATTGCGTGATTATCTAACTGATTTATTTCCGATTTTAGAATTAGGAACATCAGCAAAGATGCTTTCAATCGTTCCATTGATGAATGGCGGTGGATTATTCGAAACTGGTGCTGGTGGTTCTGCTCCAAAACACGTAGAACAATTTATAGAAGAAGGATATTTGCGTTGGGATTCTTTAGGAGAATTTTTAGCATTACAAGCTTCTTTAGAACATTTGGCTCAAACCTTAAATAATTCTAAAGCACAAGTTTTAGCAGATACATTAGATGAAGCGAATGCTAAATTCTTAGACAATGATAAATCTCCGGCTAGAAAAGTTGGACAATTAGACAACAGAGGTTCGCATTTTTATTTGGCTCTATATTGGGCGCAAGCTTTGGTTAACCAAAATAATGATGCCGAATTAAAAGCTATCTTCACTCCTATTGCCAATGATTTAAGCGCAAACGAAGCATCGATAAATCAAGAACTTATTGATGCACAAGGAAAACCTCAAAACATTGATGGTTATTACAAACCAGTTGAAAGTTTGTTAAACAAAGCCATGAAACCTAGTGAAAAACTCAATGGTATTTTAGCTCAGTTAAACTAAAACTTTATATATCTTAAAACAAAAAGTCCTGAAAATTTCAGGACTTTTTTTATTTCTTTTCTTCTAAAACTCCATCTTCTTTTAGAATAATTATTTTAGCTCGAACTCCAGTTGTTAAATTCCATTTATTGGTAGTAACCGTTCCTTTCTTTTGATCATAAATAACAAACTGAGCAGTATTTGGTCCTGATTCTCCTTGATTTAGAGCTTCAATTTCTATTTTGTTAATTCCTTCGTTTAATTCAAGGTAAACTTCTTTAAAATCAACATCCAAAAGAATGGCATCAACCGCCATTTTATCATTTAACCAAATTCGAACCAAATCACCATCGGGTGCTTCATGATCACGACAAGCAATACTTATAATTTTTGTTCCAACTTTAAATTGTCCTAAAAAACTATCACTTTTAAACTTTTCAAGAATTTTTCCATCGCTTTTCTTGTTCAATCTATCCGTATATTCTTTTGATTGACTTTCAAACTTTTCAGTTTCCATGACACTTTTTGTTTCTTCAGGTTTTTGATTTAACAAAGAAATCTTTCCAGCCAAATTGTCTTTTTTGTCAAAAATACTTGGATATTTTAAAGCACTCGATGTAGATGTTGTTGGCGAAGTTTGACCGCTCGGATTTGAAATAGGCGCAATTTTTAGCGTTTTTTTAGGTAACTCAAATTGAGAATATCCATTAAAAACGGCTGAAACAAAAATTAAAATTAATAATCGTACCTTCATATCCCAAATATAAATTTTTGATTTGTAAAATTACCTAATTAAAAGAAAACTAGTCGTTTTTATTAACCAAATATTAACAAAAGATTATGACCAAGTAACCTTTTTTATTAAGAATTTTGTAATATTAACAACCATTTTTATGCCAAAAAATATTCTCACGCTTTTTTTGTCACTATTTTTATCGATAACTGCATTTTCACAAGAGAAATTTACGCTCAGCGGAATTATTTCGGATGGTTCCAATAAAGAAACCTTGATTGGTGTTTCCGTTTTCATTGAAGAAACCAAAACTGGAACTGTAACGAACGAATATGGTTTTTACTCGATAACTTTGCCTAAAGGCGATTATACCGTTTCGATAAGCTATGTTGGTTATCAAAATTCATCCGAAAAAATAAGTCTAACCCAAAATATAAAAAAGAATTTTCTTCTTTCTGAAAGCAGTAAAGTTCTTGATGAAGTCGTAATTATTGACAACAAAAAACGCATCGACATCAGAAAACCCGAAATGAGTGTCAACAAACTGACCATTCAGGAAATCAAAGAAATGCCTGTTATTTTTGGAGAAGTTGATATCATAAAATCCATTTTAACATTACCAGGCGTTACCAATGCTGGCGAAGGACAGTCGGGTTTTAACGTTCGTGGCGGTGGCGCGGATCAAAATTTGGTTTTACTAGACGAAGCTACGATATATAATTCTTCTCACCTTTTTGGATTATTTTCGGTTTTTAATCCAGATGCTATCAAAGATTTAAAATTATATAAAGGCGGAATTCCAGCGCGTTATGGTGGAAGATTGTCTTCTATTTTGGATATTTATCAAAAAGAAGGAAACAAAAACGACTTTCACATGAATGGCGGAATTGGTTTAATTTCCAGTAGAATTCTTGCCGAAGGTCCAATTGTAAAAGACAAAGGTTCTTTTGTTGTTGCCGGAAGAGCTTCGTATGCACATCTTTTTTTAAAATTAGTTGACAATCCAAACTTGGCGTATTTTTATGATTTGAATACCAAATTGAGTTATTCGTTAAACGAAAAAAACAACATTTATCTTTCGGGATATTTTGGAAGAGATGTTTTTCAGTTGAACGATAGTTTTGTCAATACGTATGGAAATTCGGTGTTAAATTTCCGTTGGAATCATTTATTTTCGGACAAATTATTCTCCAATTTATCAATGATTTATTCTGATTATTATTATGGATTAAAATTAGACATCATCGGTTTCAATTGGGATAGCGGCATCAAAAACTACAACATCAAATATGATTTAAAACATTATATTTCTGATAAATTCAAATTAACCTACGGAATTCAATCGCATTATTATGATTTCAATCCAGGGAGAATTGAACCAACTCGTCCCGATTCTGGAATTAATGCTGACCAACTAGACAAAAAATATGCTTTAGAAAATTCGATTTACATCGATGCGGAACACCAAATTACAAAAAACTTAACCTTATCCTACGGACTTCGCGGAAGTTCGTTTCTTCGATTAGGTCAGCAAACATTGAATACGTATGCTAATAATCAACCAGTTACTTTTAACGAAAATTTCCAAATCTATGAAAGTGCCGATCCTATTGGAACAGTCAGTTATGGAAAAAATCAAACTATTGCCAAATTTGACAATCTAGAACCACGTTTAGCGGTTTCTTATGCTTTAAACGACGACCAATCCATAAAAGCGAGCTACAACAGAATGACACAATATTTGCATTTGATTTCCAATACGCAATCGCCAACGCCATTGGATGTTTGGGCACCAAGCGATCAATATTTAAAACCTCAACTACTCGACCAAGTTGCTGTTGGTTATTTCCAAAATTTCAAAGACGATGAATATTCATTGGAAACCGAAACGTTTTACAAAACCATCAAAAACCGTGTAGATTACATTGATGGTGCAAATTTAATTGCGAACGAAGCTATCGAAAGAGTAGTTTTAAATGGAAATTCACGAGCGTATGGTTTAGAAGTTTTGTTCCGAAAAAATACAGGTCAATTTAAAGGTTGGCTTTCTTATACACTTTCCAGAACCGAACAACAAGTTGAAGGCAGAACGCCACTTGAAACCGGAATTAATAACGGCGATTGGTATAAAACAGGTTTTGATAAAACGCATAATTTATCATTAGTTGGAAATTATAAATTGAATGAAAAATGGCGTTTTGGTGCTAATTTCATTTTTCAAACAGGTCAACCTGTAACTTTTCCTGACGGACAATATGAATACGAAGGAATAACTGTTCCGAATTTCAGTTCTAGAAACGAAAACAACTTACCTTCTTATCATCGATTAGATGTTTCAGCGACCTTAACACCAAGAAAAAATAAAGGCAGAAAATGGCAAGCAGAATGGGTTTTTGGAATTTATAATATTTACAACCGCATGAATGCCGCATCGATTACGTTCAGACAAAATCAAGAAACCGCTTCAAATGAAGCCATTCGACTATCAATTTTTGGATTTGTACCAAGTGCAACCTACAATATCAAATTTTAAGTTATGAAAAAGTTATCATATATAAGTTTCCTTTTAATTTTGATTACTTTCACTTCGTGTGAAAAAGTAATTGACATTAATTTAGAAAATGGCGAACCACGATTGGTTATCGAAGCTTCCATCAATTGGTTTGCTGAAACTGACGGAAGTGAACAACGCATAAAACTTTCTACGACAACCGATTATTTTTCGAATACTATTCCGCCAGTTAGTGGTGCAACCGTTTTTATATCCAATAGTTCATCTCAAGTTTTTACTTTTGTTGAAGAAGAAACCGCTGGAATTTACAAATGTTATGATTTTGTTCCAGTTGTAAACGAAACCTACACATTGACAGTAATTTACGAAGGCGAAACCTATACTTCTACCGAAAAACTTTTGAATACACCAGTTGTAACAAGAGTTGAACAAAAAGATGATGGCGGAATTCTAGGTCAAGATGTAGAAGTGAAATTCTTTTTCAATGATTTAGTAAACGAAACCAACCATTATTTTTTAAAAATAAATGATCCATATAAAGTCATTCCAGAATATGGTGTTCTTGAAGATAAATTCTTTGAAAACAACGAAATGTTTGGTTTGTATTTTAGTGAAGATTTAAAAGCTGGCGATACTTTAAAATTTACTATGAATGGTGTTACGTTGAATTATTACAATTACATGAATATCCTTTTGGCACAAACAGGAACCAATTCGATGGGACCATTTTCTACACCAACAGCAACCGTTAGAGGAAATATTGTAAACCAAACTAATTTTGATAACTTTGCTTTAGGTTATTTCCGTTTAAGTAAAACCGAAGTTAAAGAATATGTTATTCAATAAATTCAAACGATTTTAGATTATATATACTATTTAAAATCTAATATTTAAAAATGTCATCACACCACATTGTTCGAGACGACCAAGAACCAGCATTAATCATTGCTAATGGTGCCGAATGCAGCAACGAGCTTTTAGGACAACTTTTAGAATGGTCACCTATTGTAGTTGTTTTAGATAACGCTATCGAACGGGTTTTACAGTTAGATATAAAAGTTGACGTTTTGCTTGGCGATTTTGATGGCGATTTCAATCCCGAAATTTATAAAGAAAAACAGTTTCCACTAGAAATTGTTCATGCGCCAAACCAAGACAAAACTGATTTAGAAAAAGCATTTGATTATTTAATCGAAAAAGGACACAAAGCAGTAAATGTGATTTGGGCAACAGGAAAACGTGCAGACCATACTATAACGAATATTACTAATATTGTGAGCTATCGCAATAAACTCAAAATTGTTATTCTTGACGACCATTCCAAAGTTTTTTTATTACCAAATAAATTTGAAAAATGGTACACTAAAAATACGCCAATCTCATTAATTCCTATTGGAAAAGTAAGCGGAATTACCACTCAAAACTTGTTTTATCCATTATATAATGAAGAACTTACCATTGGCTATCGAACCGGAAGTAGCAATCATGTAATCAAAGATGGAATTGTAAAAATCGAACATACCGACGGTGATTTATTACTCATGGAATGTTGGGACAATTAATTTTTTAACATATGTTTATGCAGACTAAAAATAAATAATCGCTCTTAATCAATCCTTAAGATTATTTTTTATTGTTGCTTTTCAATTTCATATACCTTTATTTAAAAATTAAGATATATGAAAAAATTCACCTTATTTATAGTTATGTTTTTTAGTGTTTATATGAACGCTCAAGAAACAAAAACGCTCCAAAATTCACTTGTAAAAGCCAAACAAGAACACAAAAAAGTTTTACTCTATTTTTCTGGTTCCGATTGGTGCGCACCTTGTATCAAATTCAAAAAAACATTCATTCAAAACGAAGCTTTTCAATCCTTTGCTTCTGAAAATTTAATCGTTGTCAATGCTGATTTTCCTCGTTTGAAAAAAAATGCATTATCAGCAGAACAAACAACCGAAAATGAAAAACTAGCCGATAAATACAATGCAAACGGGATTTTTCCGTTAGTACTTGTTTTGGATGAAAATGGAAAAATCCTAAAGAAATGGGAAAAAATACCCGACGAAACCATCGATACCTTTTTAGCACAACTTAAATAGCTTATAGAGATGCCTTCGTTTAAAAAAACAACTCGATTAATGGCAAACCAATTTGAGTTTACGGTAATTACCGCAAGCGAAAATGAAGCAGAAAAACTATTTGAAGTTGCTATTACCGAAATTCAGCGGATTGAAAAGTTACTGACTACATTTTCTAACGATAGTATTACGGCAAAAATAAATGAAATGGCAGGAATTCAAGCTGTTGAAGTTGACGAAGAAGTATTTCAATTAATTAAACGAGCGCAGTTTATTTCAAAAATAACGCAGGGTGCATTTGATATCAGTTATGGAAGTTTGGATAAAAAGTTTTGGAATTTTGATTTACAAATGACATCACTACCTAATCCGAATGAAGCTAAAAAATCGGTTGCCTTAATCAATTATGAAAATATTATTCTGGATGAAAGCAATCAAACTGTTTTCTTAAAAAACAAAGGCATGCGAATTGGTTTTGGTGGAATTGGAAAAGGTTATGCCGCCGAAATGGCAAAAAAGAAACTCATAGAAGCCAATGTAGAAAGCGGAATTGTAAATGCTTCGGGCGATTTAACTGCTTGGGGTTTTCAAGAAAATGGTGAACCTTGGACGATTGGTATTGCTGATCCAAACCAGAAAAACGCCATCTTTTCGGCTTTTAAAATTACCAATCGCGCTGTTGCCACTTCGGGTAATTATGAAAAATTTGTCATTATCAACAATAAAAAATATTCACATACTATTGACCCAAAAACTGGTTATCCTGTTTCTGGAATAAAAAGCGTTACCATTTTAGCCGAAAATGCCGAAATCGCCGATGCCTTAGCAACTCCTGTTACTGTTATGGGAATTGACATTGGATTAGATTTTATCAATCAGCTGAAAAACATTGGTTGTATCATCGTTGATGATAACAACAAAACCTATTTTTCTAACAATATTACAATAACTAAAAACCATTAAAACAATTATGAAAAAACTTGCGATGGCTTTATTTCTTGGGTTCGCATTGAATTCCTGCGAGTCGGTAAAGGAATATCAAAAGTCAAAAATCAATGATGCCGAAATGGCATTGACAGCTAAAAAAACTGAAAAGTTTGAAAACACCTTTCAGTTGTATCGCGAAGCCAGTTCTGGTGCCAATGGTGGTAAAACTGGCGGAGGTTGTGGTTGTAATTAATCTTTAAATCATGAAAAAAAGACTGATTACTGCCGCTTGTTTAGCTTTTCTATTTTCTCACCAAGGGAAAGCTCAAAATGATAGTGTTACTTCGGGATACAAAAAACAAAAACTTAAAATTGAAGAAGTAAATTTTATTTCGAGTTATTATACCCAAAATGGAAATAATTCTGCGGTTACCGGTGGCGAAGGAACCGAAAAACTGACTGACATTGCTACTAATTTTGAAGTAATTTTATCCAAAAGAGATTCAAGAAACAATCTACATTCACTTGATTTCAATTTGGGAATTGACAGTTATACTTCAGCTTCATCTGATAAAATTGATCCGAATACGGTTACATCTGCTTCCTATCAAGACATTAGAATTTATCCTTCAGCAAATTATTCTTATACCAACGAAGAAACCAAAACCGTGTTAAACGGAGGACTTTCTTTTTCGGCTGAATATGATTACTTTTCAATTGGAGCCAATGTTGGTTATACTAAAACTTCCAAAGACAATAATCGAGAATTTTCAGTTAAAGGAATGGTATTTTTCGATACATGGAAAGTCATTTTACCCATCGAGCTGAGAGATAATCCATCGGATAATGATGCCAAACACAATGATTCTAAACCTCGAAATTCCTATAATTTGGGATTAACTTTTTCGCAAGTCGTCAATAAAAATTTCCAAGTGGCATTTTTGGCTGATATTGGTTATCAAGAAGGGGTATTGGCAACAAAATTCAATCGTGTTTATTTTCTGGGTTCGTCTAATGCTGTTTCTGAAAAATTGCCGAATACGCGATTTAAAATTCCTGTTGGAGTTCGAGCCAATTATTTCCTTGGTGATAAAATTGTTTTACGCAGTTTTTATCGTTATTACTTTGATAATTGGGGAATTAATTCGCATACTGTAAGTTTTGAACCAACCTATAAATTAACGGCATTTTCCGCTTTGTCTTTGCCATATCGTTTTTATCAGCAAAGTGAGGCAAAATATTTCAAAGCTATTAATCAACACTTGATTGGCGATGAATATTACACCAGCGATTATGATTTGTCAAAATTTACTAGTCACATGATTGGTTTGGGTTATCATCTTACGGATAGTGACAAAGGTATTTTTCACATAAAACGAATTCATAGCATAGATTTACGTTATGGTTATTATACCAGAAATAACGGTTTGAATTCTCATATTATCACTTTAGCCTTGCAGTTCAAATAGTTAACAAATTATTTTAATTCATTATAAGTCATTGCGACATTCAAAATCGCAATGGCTTTTTATTTTGTCCAAACCATTCTCTTTTCTTATATTTGGTATTGAGAAATGACAAAATGAAGAACAAAATAATTCCCGAAAAAACAACTCTACATCCTAGAAATCCTCATAGTTTTAGATACGATTTTGAAAAATTAATTTACAATTATCCTATTTTAAAAAATTATATTTTCGTCAATGAACTCGATGTTGACATGAGCAAAAGCGAACAGGCGAAGCAAACTATTGATTTTGCCAATCCAGAAGCCGTAAAAGCTTTAAACAAAGCTATTTTAATTTCTAATTATGGCATTGAATATTGGGATATTCCTAAAAACTATTTGTGTCCGCCAATTCCCGGAAGAGCTGATTATATTCACCATTTAGCCGATTTATTAGCCAATTCTAATAACGGAACTATTCCCGAAGGTGAAAATGTAATCGGTCTAGATGTCGGTATTGGTGCTAATTGTGTCTATCCGATTATAGGAAATCACGAATACCAATGGAGTTTTGTTGGAACTGATATTGATGAAAATGCACTTCAAAACTGCAAAAAAATTATTGCTAAAAATCCGCATTTGATAGAAGCCATTAGTCTGCAATTGCAAGTGGAACCCCGATTTATTTTCAAAAATATCATTTTACCCGAAGATAAATTTGCTTTCACCATTTGCAATCCACCATTTCACTCATCGCAAGACGAAGCAACTAAGGCAGCTTTGAGAAAAGTAAACAATTTGGAAGACGTTAAATCTTCTAAACCAATTCTAAATTTTGGTGGTCAAAATGCCGAACTTTGGTGTACTGGTGGCGAAATTGGTTTCATAACTCAAATGATTTACGAAAGCGTAAAATATCCGTTGCAAGTGTTTTGGTTTACCACTTTAGTCTCCAAAAAAGATAATTTACGAAGCATTTACAAAACATTAAATAAAGTTGGCGCTGTAGAAATTAAAACAATTGAGATGGCTCAAGGACAGAAAATAAGCCGTTTTGTTGCATGGACTTTCTTAAGCGAAAACCAACAGAAAGAATGGAAGTTTTCGATTGATTAAACAAGAAAATTTTATATCAATTTGTGAAAATTTGTGCAATTTGTGGCATATAAAATTATGTAACTTTGTAATTCGCAAAAAATTCAAATGAAATTCCAAGTCGTATCCGATTACAAACCTACAGGCGATCAGCCACAAGCCATTGAAAAACTTTCAAACGGCATTCTCAATGGCGAAAAATACCAAACACTCTTAGGAGTTACAGGTTCAGGAAAGACATTTACCGTTGCCAATGTAATTCAGAATGTAGAAAAACCGACGCTAGTTTTAGCACACAACAAAACATTAGCTGCTCAATTATACTCCGAATTCAAGCAATTTTTTCCAAATAATTCGGTGCAATATTTCGTTTCTTACTACGATTATTACCAACCAGAAGCGTTTATTCCTGTAACGGGAACGTATATTGAAAAAGATTTATCTATTAATGAAGAACTTGAAAAACTTCGTCTAAGTACAACTTCTGCCCTACTTTCTGGTCGTCGTGATATTATTGTGATTTCTTCTGTTTCTTGTCTTTACGGTATTGGAAATCCGGTTGAATTTCAGAAAAATGTGGTTTCAGTTGAGAAAAATCAAGTAATTTCCAGAACAAAATTATTACATCGATTGGTTCAAAGTTTATATTCACGAACCGAAGCCGAATTCACTCCAGGAACATTTAGAATTAAAGGTGATACCGTTGATATATTTCCAAGTTATGGAGATGAACCGTTCCGAATTCACTTTTTTGGTGATGAAATTGAAGATATTGAAGCCTTTGATGCAAGAAGTTCGAAAGTTTTAGAAAAATACGAAAAACTGACTATTTATCCGGCGAATATGTTTGTGACTTCACCCGATGTTTTACAAGCTGCCATTTGGGACATTCAACAAGATTTGGTAAAACAAGTCGATTATTTTAAGGAAATCGGGAAACATTTAGAAGCAAAACGATTGGAAGAACGCACCAATTTCGATTTAGAAATGATACGCGAACTTGGTTATTGCTCAGGAATTGAGAATTATTCTCGTTACCTAGACCGACGTTTGCCGGGAACACGACCTTTCTGTTTACTCGATTATTTTCCAGATGATTTCTTGATGGTAGTGGATGAAAGTCACGTTACCATTTCCCAAGTTCATGCCATGTATGGCGGCGATAGAAGTCGAAAAGAGAATTTGGTGGAATATGGTTTCCGACTTCCTGCAGCGATGGACAATCGTCCGTTAAAGTTTGAAGAATTTGAATCGATGCAAAACCAAGTAATTTATGTTTCAGCAACGCCAGCCGATTATGAATTGCAAAAATCAGAAGGAATTTATGTCGAGCAAGTTATTCGTCCAACAGGATTGCTCGATCCAATTATAGAAGTTCGACCAAGTTTAAACCAAATTGACGATTTAATTGAAGAAATTCAACAACGTTGTGAAGTGGACGAACGTGTTTTGGTCACGACTTTAACCAAAAGAATGGCAGAAGAACTGACCAAATATTTGACGAAAGTTTCCATTCGTTGTCGATACATTCATTCCGATGTTGATACTTTGGAACGTGTAGAAATCATGCAAGATTTGCGTAAAGGTTTGTTTGATGTGTTGATTGGCGTGAACTTACTCCGTGAAGGTTTGGATTTACCCGAAGTTTCATTAGTTGCTATTTTAGATGCTGACAAAGAAGGATTTCTACGAAGTCATCGTTCGTTGACACAAACAGTTGGTCGAGCCGCTAGAAACGTAAACGGAAAAGCCATTATGTATGGTGATAAAATTACAGCTTCGATGCAAAAAACGATTGATGAAACGAATTATCGTCGTGAAAAACAAATCAATTATAATACGAAACACGGTTTTGAACCAAAAGCCTTGAACAAGAGTTTGGGAAGTGCATTAGCAGGAAATTCGGTTTCAACGCAATATTATGAAAACCAAGTTTTAAAAGCTGCAGAACCCGAAAGCGAATACTTATCAAAACCCGAAATTGAAAAGAAAATTCGCGATGCCAGAAAAGCAATGGAAAAAGCTGCCAAAGATTTAGACTTTATGCAAGCGGCAAAATATCGTGATGAGATTAAAGCGTTGCAGGATAGAATGTAATTCAAAAAAAAAAAACATATTTTAAAACTATACATAAAGCCATTTTAAAATATAGTATTTTACTGAATATTTCTTAAATGTGTTTTTTAATTTTAGTTTGAAAAAACGTTTTAGTAAACTTTTTTTGTTCCTTAAATTTCTGTTTACAAAGGAATACTTATTTTTATACTTTCTAATAAGTATCCTATAATAATGCCTCTAATAAATTACAGCTTTTTAAATAAAATTTTGCCTAAAGCAAAAATCAAAAAAGGATACAGAAAAGCCAAGCAATCGTATCTTATGAAAATTCGTTGGGCAACGGCATTATTTTTCTTCGGAATGGGTTTTAGCTTTGCTACTTGGGCAAGCAGAATTCCGGATATTAAATCGATGTTACATTTAAGCGAAGCCGATTTAGGTGGGCTTTTATTTGCTTTGCCTGTTGGTCAATTAATTGCGATGCCATTTTCGGGAAAAATAGTCACAAAATATGGTAGCAAACAAATTACCATCTTTGGACTTCTACTTTACTCTGCTTGTATGCCACTTTTAGGATTAGCAACGAGTAAAGTAGAATTGGGTTTAGCGTTATTACTTTTTGGTTTTTTTGGAAACTTTTGCAACATCGCTGTCAATACACAAGGTGTTTATACGCAACAATTATTTGAAAAGCCAATTATGGGTTCGTTTCACGGTTCTTGGAGTTTAGCTGGATTTTGTGGTGCTTTGGTTGGATTGATTATGGTATCATTAGAACTTAGCGTTTTTAACCATTTTATCATTGCTTTCGCAATGGTTTGTCTATTGGTTTTAGCAAATTATTCCTTTCTAATTAAAGCAAAAACAAAAGAATTGGAAGAACAAACTAGCTATTCTTTTTTCAAAAATCCAAATATGAATTTGATTTGGCTTGGTGTAATCTGTTTTTGCTGTATGGCAAGCGAAGGAATTATGTTTGACTGGAGTGGCGTTTATTTTAAAGAAATTGTAAAAGCTCCAGGCGGATTAGTTGTTTTAGGTTATACAACTTTTATGGTTAGTATGGCATCAGGACGATTTTTAAGTGATATTCTTGTACATAAATATGGTGCCAAAAAAGTTTTAATCATCAGTGGAATTGTCATTTCAAGTGGATTATATTTAGCAGTAGTTCTTCCTTATTTGATTCCGTGTACGATTGCTTTTATGATGGTTGGGTTTGGCGTTTCTAATGTAGTTCCGATTATTTTTAACGCCGCCGGAAACATCAAAAATGTACCACCAGGAATTGCTTTAACTATTGTAACTAGTATTAGTTTCCTAGGATTTTTAATTGGTCCGCCAATAATTGGTTTCATTGCCGAAATGACAAGCCTTCAATATTCGTTTGCTTTTATTGGGATTTTTGGAGTGTTTATTTCGATATTAGTTAGTAGATTGAAGGTTTTTAGTAATTAGAAAATAGTTCATAAAAAATCCCAAAAACTATTTTTTTGGGATTTTTGCTTTTATGTTCTATTATCACAAACTCATCCTAAATTCCTCAAGTATAGGATGTGCTTTCCCATAATCTCTTTCTTGAATAAACAATTCTACGGCTAAATCGGCATTGCCAAAACCGCCTAATCGAGCGGATTGAATGTTGTCTTTTACAACCACATTCAAATCGATTGCTTCTAATTTTTGTTTTAATCCTAAAGCTAAAATTTCGCTTCCTGAAAATATTTTTATTAATCCCATTTTTTTGTTTTATGTATTGTTGTAAATTGTATTGTTGTATTAGCATTTCGACTGTACTTCGTCTTCGCTCAGCATAAACAAGTGTGACAAACTGAAAACTGAGACTGCGACTGAAAACTATTCCTCTTCCATTTCGAAGAAAAGCGGTTCAATCATTATTTTTTCGGCTAACACTTCCACTCTTTCTGTGATTTGTGAACAAAAGAACAAACGTTGTGTTTTTTCAACACTGCTTGATAAACGTAGTATAACGGCATCCATTCGATTTCTGAATAACACATCAGCATCGTCAACAATTAGCATTTTTATGGTATTGATATTAAAACCTGCCGAAGAAAACATGGCATTAATTCTAGTTGGTGTTCCAATCAACACGTCCAATCCCATGGAAATAACGTTTTTATCATAATCGATGTCACCTTTGTCGTAGACACCAAGAATACTCAAATCAGTATATGTTCCATATTTTAAGAAAAGTTCTTCCATTTCAAGTACTTTTTCTTTGTTTTCAACAATAATTAAAGCTCTGGTGCTTTCGCCTAATGTTTTCTCAAGTTTTTGAAGAACATTTATAACTATCGTTGTCGTTTTTCCTGTTCCTTCAAGTGATTGAATTACAACATCGGAACCACTTTTTATGGTAGAAAACGTTTCTTGTTGCATTTCATTGGCTTCGGTTAATCCGTTTTCAATGAGTGCTTTTTGGAGGTTTGGATTTATTTTTTTTAAATTCATTTTTTCTTAGCTTTAGGCAATAAGCACTAAGCTTTAGGCAAAAAACAAAAATGCTTATTGCTTACAGCTTAATGCATAACGCCAATTATTTTGATGCAAATAACTTCACGTCGGTTTCTGAAATTTCGTTTCCACCAAGAATTATCAATCGTTCCACTACATTTCGTAACTCGCGGATGTTTCCTGTCCAATCGTATTCTTGTAACAATTTAATAGCTTGCTTTGAGAATGATTTTTGGGCATTTCCTTGTTCTTCGGCTATTTTTACAGCAAAATGTTCTACCAATAACGGAATATCATCACGTCTATCGTTCAACGCTGGAACTTTAATTAAAATTACTGCTAAACGATGGTATAAATCTTCACGGAAACGACCTTCGGCGATTTCTTTTTTCAAATCTTTGTTGGTTGCCGCAATAACACGAACATCCACTTTAATGTCTTTGTCTGCTCCAACACGTTGGATTAAACTTTCTTGTAACGCACGCAAAACCTTAGCTTGCGCTGCTAAACTCATATCGCCAATTTCGTCTAAAAAAATAGTTCCACCATCAGCAGCTTCAAATTTTCCAGCTCTATCTTTTACAGCTGATGTAAATGCGCCTTTTACGTGACCAAACAGTTCGCTTTCTATCAATTCTGATGGAATGGCAGCACAGTTTACCTCAACAATTGGCGAATTTGCTCGTTCGCTTTTTTGATGTAATTGATGGGCAACTAATTCTTTTCCTGTTCCGTTTGGTCCAGTAATTAAAACTCGTGCATCGGTTTGGGCTACTTTTTCAATCATTAATTTAATTTGATTGATGGGTTCGCTTTCGCCAATGATTTCGTAGTTTTTGGAAACTTTTTTCTTTAGAATTTTGTTTTCCACTACGAGTTGTTTTTTGTCTAACGCATTGCGAACCGTATTTAACAATCGGTTTAAATCGGGTGGTTTTGAAATGTAATCAAAAGCACCAAGTCTCATGGTTTGGATGGCGGTTTCCATGTCGCCGTGACCAGAAATCATCACCATTGGGATTTCAGGTTTTATTTTTTTGACTTCTTCTAGTAGTTCGACACCATCCATTTTGGGCATTTTGATGTCGCATAACACTAAATCGTAGTCGCTGTTTTTTATCTTTTCTAAAGCTTGAACGCCATCTTCGGCTTCTTCTACTTGATATGTGCTGCTTTCTTCAGAAAGGATTCTGGTTAGAACTCTTCTGATGGCTGCTTCGTCTTCGATGATTAATATTTTTGGCATATTTTTATTTTTAACCGCAAAGTTCGCAAAGCTAATTCGCAAAGTTCACTGAAATTCAAATGGTTTTGGTTTTAGCCCTGATTGAAGCTAGCTACCGTGTAGCGCGAAAAGCAGGAAAATGGCTTTTAAATAGCTCAAACGATTCGCTCCTAATCAGTTTTGACAAAAGTAGTATAAATTCACATTATTGGGTTGATTTTTGTTGCATCAAAAATAGATTTTATACTTTTACGACTTATAAACGAAATGTTATGTCTACTGCAAAAAAAGATTATAAAAGGATTACGACCAAGTCATTGATTGACATGAAGGTGAATGGCGAGAAGATTTCAATGCTTACGGCGTATGATTTTACGATGGCTAAAATTGTTGATTCGGCTGGTGTTGATGTGATTTTGGTTGGTGATTCGGCGAGTAATGTTATGGCTGGACACGAAACAACGTTGCCAATAACGTTGGATCAAATGATTTATCACGCTTCGGGTGTGGTTCGAGCTATTGAACGAGCTTTGGTTGTGGTGGATTTGCCTTTTGGAAGTTATCAAAGTGATCCAAAGGAAGCGTTGCGTTCGGCAATTAGAATTATGAAAGAAAGCGGCGGACATGCTGTAAAACTGGAAGGCGGAAGCGAAATTAAAGAAAGTATTAAGCGTATTTTGAATGCTGGAATTCCGGTAATGGGACATTTGGGTTTAACTCCACAATCGATTTATAAATTTGGAACCTACACGGTTCGTGCTAAAGAAGATGCGGAAGCAGAACAGTTGATTGAAGATGCAAAATTGCTTGAAAAATTGGGTTGTTTTGCGTTGGTTTTAGAAAAAATCCCTGCGGCTTTGGCCGAAAAAGTAGCGAAAACTATTTCTATTCCTGTTATTGGAATTGGTGCTGGCGGTGGTGTTGACGGACAAGTTTTGGTTATCCACGATATGCTTGGAATGAATAATGAGTTTAGTCCACGATTTTTGCGTCGCTATTTAGATTTGTATGAACAAATGACGAAAGCGATTGGAAATTATGTTGCTGATGTGAAATCGAAAGATTTTCCGAATTCTAGCGAACAGTATTAGTAACGAAAAATTAAACCATTAAGAAATTAAGGTTCATTAAGCATTTTTTCAATTTATTTAATGACTTAATTTTTCTTAGTTTCTTAATGGTTCGAATTAAAATGAAAATAGTTTCTACCAAAGATAATCTCCAAATCCTTCACGAAGACAATCACATTATAGTGGTCAATAAACGTGTTGGTGATATTGTTCAAGGTGATAAAACGGGTGACAAACCGCTTTCGGAAGTTGTAAAAGAATATATTAAAGCAAAATACAACAAACCTGGAGAAGTTTTTCTTGGTGTAGTTCATCGATTGGACAGACCAACAACAGGTATTGTGGTTTTTGCACGAACAAGCAAAGCTTTGGAACGACTAAACGCGATGTTCAGCAACCGAGAAACACAGAAAACGTATTGGGCAGTTGTAAAAAATAAACCACCAAAAACGTCGGATACGCTTGTTCATTTTCTGAAAAGAAACGAAAAAAATAATACTTCAAAAGCACATTTAAAAGAAGTTCCCGAGAGCAAAAAAGCAAGTTTAGATTATACCATAATCAAAGAATTGAATAATTATTTTGCCTTGGAAATTAATCTTCATACTGGAAGACATCATCAAATTAGAGCGCAACTTCAAGCGATTGGTTGTCCAATAAAAGGCGATTTAAAATATGGTTTTGACCGAAGTAATCCTGATGGTGGCATTCATCTTCATGCGCGAAAATTGGTTTTTATTCATCCGGTTTCTAAAGAAAACATGGAAATAGTTGCTGCTACACCAAATGATGTGATTTGGAATGCTTTATAAGTAAAATTTCATATATTTACCACAGTCATATATTTTTTTTACCACTTTAACTATATAAAATACTACTGCCATGAAAAAAATCTTCGTTGTTGCTCTATCGCTTTTCTGTCATTTTACTTTTGCTCAGGAACATTTTTCGGGCATTAGTACGTCCAATCGTGTTGGGATTTTAAACGTAAATATCAATCCTGCCGAATTAACAAATCTTTCTAAAAAATTTGAAGTTAATATTTTTGGACTGAGTGTTAATGTAGCTAATGACAAGCTTGCTTTTAGTGATTTTAATTCTGATACAGATTTTGAAGAACTGCTTTTTAGTGGAACAAGTCCTGTAAATGCTCGTGTTGATGCAGAAATTAATGGTTTGGGATTTGCAATGCGTTGGAAAAAATGGGGATTGGCAATTACGTCAAAAGCCTACGCCAAATTTGACTTAGTCGACATTGATCCAACTATTGGAAATGCCATCACTAATAATAACATAGGTTTAAACACAACTCTTTTAGACAATAAGAAAAACCAACGTATGAATGGTACTTCGTATGGTGAAATTGGCTTGTCTCTTGCTAGAAATTTATATGAAACCGAAAAGCATAAATTTAGCGCAGGTGTGACATTAAAGTTATTATTTCCTGGTTCGTATTCTAACTTTGGTTTAAGTAATCTAAATGGAACGATAACTGAAGTTGGTGGAGATGCATTTTTGACTACTAATTCTCCTGCTACACTAAACATTGCTTATTCAGGAAATCTTGCTGACAGCTTTACTAATTTTGATGATTATAGCAAATCAATTTTTGGTGGGTTGAATGGTTTTGCGGGTGATGTTGGAGCAAATTATCAATGGCTTGGTGATGATAAAAAATACAAATTAAATGCTGGATTATCTATCAGAAATATTGGTAGCATGACGTTTAAAGATAATAATAATGCTTCTACAAATTACTCATTAAATATTCCTAATTCTGATCCTTTGGATTTAAGTTTATTTGAAGATGTAGATAGCTTAAGTGATGTTGAAGATATTTTATCAAGCAATGGTTATTTAACTGTTGAACAAGGCGAAAAAGATTTTAAAGTTAAATTACCAACTGTTTTTTCAACTTATGTTGATTTAAAAGTAATTCACAAATTATATGTTACAGCCTATTTACAACAAAAATTAAATGACGATTCAGCCAATGACCAAGTTACGGCTCCAAACATTTTTAGTATCACACCAAGAATAAGTTTACGCTATTTTGAAACCTATATTCCTGTAACTTTTCATGAAATTTCAGGAACCAATGTTGGATTTGGATTTCGTTTAGGAGGTTTTTACCTTGGTTCAAGTTCTATGGTAACTGCTTTACTAGCTGATAGCAAACAAGGTGATATTTACTTAGGTTTCCGTTGGGGATTTTTGTAGAAAAATATAATTGGAACATTTATATTAAAATCATATATTTCATAGACAATATTTCACGTTATGGATTATAAAAACAACATTCAATTTAGAAAGCAAAAACTTATACAACTTCTTGCTTGTATTCAAAACAATGAAACAGAAATTGTAAAAGCCTTACATGATGATTTTAAAAAATCTGAGTTTGAAACGTATTTAACTGAGATCCATTTTGTCATTTCTGAATTAAAACTTAACATAAAAAATATTCATAAATGGGCAAAACCAAAATTGGTTTTGCCTTCTTTTCTAAATTTTCCATCAACCGATTATATCTACAAAGAACCGTTTGGGAAAGTTTTAATAATTTCTCCATGGAATTACCCTTTTCAATTAGCCCTTAACCCAGCAATAGCAGCAATTTCAGCTGGAAATCAAGTTACAATTAAACCATCCGAACTTACTGAAAATACCTCAAAGATTATTGCAAAAATTATTTCTGAAACATTTGATGAAGATCATGTAAAAGTTGTAGAAGGTGGAATTTTAGAAACAGAATTATTACTTGGGCAACAACGCTGGGATTATATCTTTTTTACTGGAAGTGTTTCTGTTGGTAAAATTATTGCCAAAGCTGCCGCAGAAAATTTAACACCAATAACGTTAGAACTCGGAGGAAAAAATCCGTGCATTATTGATGAAACTGCCAACTTAAAATTAGCTGCAAAACGAATCGTTTGGGGAAAATTTGTAAATGCTGGACAAACTTGTATTGCTCCAGATTATTTGTTAGTTCAACAAAATATTAAATCAAAATTCATAGATTATCTTAAAGAAGAAATCCATTTAGCCTACAGTGAAAAAATAGAAAATTCAAAAGATTATCCAAGAATTATAAATGAAAAAAACTGGAAAAGATTATTAGATTTACTTGATGGCGAGAAAATTATTTTTGGTGGGAAAAATAATCCAAACGATTTTTATATTGAACCAACATTAGTAGATGAACCCTCATTGGATAGTAAAATAATGGCTGGCGAAATATTTGGACCAATAGTTCCTATCATTGGCTATAATACTGAAAATGAATTAGAAAAAATTATTTCCAATTATGAAAAACCGCTTGGATTTTATGTTTTTTCTGAAAATAAAAAATTTGCAAAAAAACAGATCCTAAAATATTCATTTGGCGGAGGATGCATTAATGATACAATGATTCAATTTATAAATCATCGTTTACCATTTGGAGGTGTTGGTCAAAGTGGTATTGGTAGTTATCATGGCAAAGGAAGTTTTGATACTTTTTCTCATCACAAATCAGTTGTTAAAAGGGCAACATGGTTAGATATTCCCATACGATATGCACCATACAATGATAAATTAAAAAAAATCAAATTTTTCTTGAAGAGTTTACATTAGATTATAACTATTTTTGAAAAACTACAAATAACAACACCTAACTAACCAAAACAAAAATTGAGAACAATTTTATTTTTTTTAAACACAAACAGTTTAATAATAATAGTACTATTATTATTTTTTCTTTATTATTTTTATTTCGCTACAAAAGAAACTATTAGTCAAAAATTAAATTTATCAAATGCTGATCAATTTGAATCAAGAGAGCAACAATATACGTTGTACTTCCTTTTTTTTGGTGTAGCAATTCCATTAGTAGAAACAATATTGGAGATATTTAAAATAAGGTCTGAAAGTCTTTTTTTTATTAACTTAAGCATTGGTGGAACATTATTAATACTATATTTTTTAAGTACGAGAGTTAGTTTTTTTAAAAGAAATGTAAGTAGCATTTTTCTTTTATGTTACTACTTGTACTTAGGATATATAATACATAATGTTTTTTTTAAAGAATTTGAGTTAATTTCATTTATTAGCCTTATCGTTTGTCTTTTCCTTTCTTATTTTGTTTTAAAAAATATTTTACACTTTTGGTTATTTGTAATAACAGTAATTCTACTATTGATATTCACTTATGATTTGGAATTAATTCCTAAGAACCAAACAATTATTTTGATATGCTCATTTGTTTTAATTATTACTATACACATATCTAGACATTTAGCACTCATAGAAACAAAAAACAAATTTCTTTTTACAAATATTGTTGTCAACAAAGGAAATTATTTGATTTTAACAACTAATAAAAAAGGTGAAGTATCATTTTGTAGCGAATCTATTGAATCTATTTTAGGTTACAGTGCAAGTGAAGTACTTGGTCTTGAATATTGGCGATTAACAGAAGATCCTGAATTTATTGGTGAAGCGTATCACGAAGATTATGTTGATGATAGGTTATATATACGAAAATTAAAATGTAAAAATGGAGATTATAAATACATTCAGTGGAAAGACAAAAGATATTCAGAAGACATTCTTATTGGAATTGGTCAAGATGTTACTGAACAAATAAAAATTCAAAATCAATATCGCGATTTAATTGAATCGGCTAATGATTTAATCACTGAAATTAATTTTGAAGGTAAAATAATTTATGTAAATCCATTTACTGAAAAAGCACTTGGATATTCAAAAGAAGAAATATTTAGTAATCACTATACCACATTTATAAGAACAGACTACATAGATGTAGTTAAAGAATTCTATGAATACATTCCAGAGGATAACGGAGATTATCCTGATTTAGTATTCCCGATGATTAAGAAAAATGGTGATACAATTTGGGTAACACAAAAAGTGACAATCAAGAGAGATAAATTTAATAAAAAAACTGGTTTTTCTGTAATTGCAAGAGATATCACTTTAATAAAAAATCTTGAAATCGAGCATTTTGAAAGAGCATCAAAAATAAAAATTCACAATCAAGTAATAAAAGATTTAACCTCAAAAAGTTATTCAAACAAAGAAGGATTTAAAAGTGTATTAAAAAACATCCTTCAAAAGGTAGCTACAAATTGTAACATAAACAGAACCAGCTATTGGAGTTACATTCCTGAAGGTTTAAAATGTGAAAGTATATATTATCTAAATAGTAATCGATTTGAAAAACATTTCTTTGTTGATATAAATCAACATCCAATATATTTCAAAGCACTTGAAACAGGTCAACAAATTGTAGCTTCAGATGTATACATAAATAAAGGTACTGAAGAACTTTGCTACAACTATTTCCCTAAGCATAATATAAAATCGCTACTAGATACTCCAATTTTTATCAATAAAAAAATTGTCGGTATATTGTGTTTTGAAGCTGTCGATACTAAAAGAGAATGGGATAATGAAGATATCAATTTTGCTCGCTCAATTGCAGATTTAATCGCAATTGCTATTGAAGCCCAAATGAGAAATGAAGCCGAGAAAAAATTGACATACAAGAGTGATATTTTATTTGAAATTAATAAAAATACTGAAAAGTTTTTACTCTCAAAAAATCAAGACGAAATCTTACTAGGAATTGTAAGTACAATTGGAAATGTGATTAATGCCTCAAGAGTTTCTTATTTTGAATTTGACAGCAAAGAAATTTCTATCTCTCAAAAAATTAGATGGTTATCTGAAACCAATTCTATACAATCACCAAATCCATTCCTTCAAAATTTACCTCTTAAATCTCTTGGCATAATTGGAGATAAATTGGTAGAAAATATTTCATTCAATTCAATAGTTAGAAAAATTCCAAACACTGAAACTAGAAAATTACTTGAAGGATTGGGTTCAAAATCAATACTATTTACACCTATTTTTATAAAGGAAACTTTTTATGGAATTTTAATATTCGATGATACTTCAAAAGAACGTGAATGGACTTTTGATGAGATTTCTTCCCTTGAGATTTTATCCAAAAATATTTCATTTGCACTAGAAAGGAATATTAATGAAACCATAATTCAAGAAAGTGAAGAAAAATTTAGGTTGCTTGCAGATAATATTCCTGGTGTTGTTTACCTATCAAACAACGACGAAACTTTTTCAAAAATTTATTTAAACGACCAAATTGAAAAACTAACTGGATATCCAAAATCAGATTTTATTGATGGAAAAAAATCCTTCTTGGATTTAGTACATCCAGATGAAATAAACAATATAGTTGTCAATCAAAGAGCGTTTATTAAACAAGGAAAACCATTTCATTTTATCTATAGAATTATTAAAAAAAATGGTGAAGTAGCATGGATAGAGGAATTTGGAGACGCAATACACAAAGATGGAGAAATAACTTCGATAGAAGGAATATTCATTGATGTTACTGAAAGAAAACTAGCTGAAAACGCAATAAAAGACAAAGAATATGCAGAAGCAGCTAATAGAGCTAAATCAGAATTTTTAGCTAACATGAGTCATGAAATTAGAACTCCTCTAAATGGAATTATTGGATTTACAGAACTTTTGATGAATACAGAATTAGAAAGTATTCAAAAAAAATATATGGACACAGTAAATCAATCTGCAAATTCTTTAATGGAAGTTATCAATAATATTTTAGATTTCTCCAAAATTGAGTCAGGAAAAATCGAATTAATTATTGAAAAAAATAATACATCAGATTTAGCCAATCAAGTAATTTCTCTTATCCAACACGAAGCTAAAAGAAAAAATCTAAACGTTAATTTGATAATTGATAATAATGTTCCTATCTATATTTGGGTAGATTACATTAGATTAAAACAAGTACTTATTAACTTGCTTAGTAATGCTGTTAAATTTACAGAAAAAGGAAATATAACTTTAGAAATTACAAATGAAGAAACAAAAAACTTGAAAAATGCAAAACTTAAATTTTCAGTAAAAGATACAGGAATAGGAATAAAAGCAAAAAATCAAGCAAAAATATTTGAAGCTTTTTCACAAGAAGATGCATCTACAACAAAACGTTTTGGCGGAACTGGTTTAGGTCTTTCAATATCGAATCAGCTTTTATCTCTTATGAACAGTAAATTAGAGTTAGAAAGCAAGATAGGAATTGGTAGTGAATTTTTATTTTATTTGGATGTAAAATATTCAAATGAAACTAAAAAATATGAACAAAGAAAGAATAAAACTGAAATACAAAAACCATCAGAAAATGTAATTTCAAACAATAATTTAACGATTTTTATAGTTGAAGACAATAAAATAAATATGTTATTGGCTAAAACTCTAATTTTACAAATACTACCAAACTCAATAATTCATGAATTTGAAAATGGTAAAGAAGTAGTTTTCATATCTTCTGAAATTAAACCTGATTTAATTTTAATGGACATACAAATGCCAGAAATGAATGGATATGAAGCAACCGAAGAAATTAGAAAAATAGACAATCAAAAAGATACTCCAATTATTGCATTAACGGCTGGAACGATTGTTGGTGAAAAGGAAAAATGTCTACAAGCAGGAATGAATGATTATATACCAAAACCAATAGAAAAAGAAAATTTAAAAAAAATTATTTCTAAATGGATAGCAAAAACATAGTTAATTAACCTTATATCAATAAAAAAAACATGAAATGGGAAAGAAAAAAGAGCGACACCTTTGAAGATAGACGCGGAATGTCTGGAGGAGGAAAAGCAATACTTGGTGGTAGCGCAATAGGAATTATCATTCTTCTATTGAATATGTTTGGAGGTGAAACAGGACAAACCATTGGAAATATACTCCAACAAACGCAAGGTCAACAACAAACGGAACAAACCCAAACGCGTGAACTTACCGCAGAAGAAATAGAATTAGGCGAATTTTCAAAATCATGTTTTGAATATAATAACGAAACTTGGGAAAAAGTTTTTAGCGAA
Source organism: Flavobacterium macrobrachii (assembly GCF_014486675.1). Taxonomy (GTDB): domain Bacteria; phylum Bacteroidota; class Bacteroidia; order Flavobacteriales; family Flavobacteriaceae; genus Flavobacterium; species Flavobacterium macrobrachii. The sequence goes on along the minus strand of NZ_JACTAC010000013.1, from coordinate 13,289 downwards.
AACGGAATGCACTATGAAAAACCAGGAATGGTCATTTTTTATGATGGTGTGAATACGGCATGTGGAAGCGCAACCTCAGCTTCTGGACCGTTTTATTGTCCTGGCGACAAAAAAGTATATATGGATTTACGCTTTTTTGAAGAACTAAAAACTCGTTTTGGAGCCAAAGGAGGCGATTTTGCTATTGCTTATGTAATTGCTCACGAAATGGGACATCATCTTCAAACTATTCTTGGAACATCGAGAAAAGTCCGTCAACTTCAAGCCAATAAAAACGAAGCCGAAGCCAATAAACTCTCGGTTTGTTTAGAACTTCAAGCTGATTTTTACGCAGGAGTTTGGGCACACTATAACAAAAATCTTTTAGTAGAAGGTGATATTGAAGAAGCGCTGAGTGCTGCCAACGCTGTTGGAGATGATGCTATTCAAAGTAAAATGCAAGGTCATGTTAATCAAGAATCATTTACCCATGGAACTTCTGAACAGCGAATGGAGTGGTTTATGAAAGGTTACAAAACAGGCGACATTAAACAAGGTGATACTTTTTCTGCATTAATCAATTAAAATTCTTAGAAAAATTAAACAAAAATCACAATTCAAAAAATAAAAAACAGATTTGTTGCATAAATCATAAATCGTGTTTAAATGCTCAATTTTAAAGGTAATTTCAAGTAAAATTGAAGTTACCTTTTTTAATTTTGTCTTTCTCAAAAAATCAATCAAATGAAAGTTGGTATCGATAGTATAGCCTTTGAAATTCCCAAAATTTATCTTCCAATAACAACATTAGCCGAAAAAAGAAATATTGAAGCTGATAAACTTATTAAAGGCTTAGGTTTGCACAAAATGAGTTTTCTAGATGTGCATCAAGATGTGGTGACTTTAGCTTCTAATGCAGCTTTGAAACTCATTCAACAAGAAAATCTAAATCCAAATGAAATCAGTCGAATTTACATCGGAACCGAAAGTGGTGTCGACAGTTCAAAGCCAGTTGGTTCGTATGTTTTATCGAACTTGGAACAAATTTTCGGAGCAAGAAGTTTTAAAAACTGTGATGTAGTCGATTTGACATTTGCTTGCATTGGTGCGGTTGATGCATTGCAAAATTGTTTAGATTACATCCGATTAAATCCAACCAAAAAAGCGATTGTCATTGCCTCAGATAATGCCAAATATGACTTAAATTCTTCTGGCGAATATACTCAAGGCGCAGGTTCAATTGCAATGCTGATTACTGCTAATCCAAGAATTTTAAGTTTTTCAAAAGAAGTTGGTGTAGCAACCGAAGGCGTTTTTGATTTTTTCAAACCTAGAAGAAATTTTTCCAAAGAAGAAATTTTTCAAACTGAAAACAATCCAGAATGGAATGGCGTTTTAGAAAATGAAATCAACATCTACAAAGAACAACCCGTTTTTGACGGACAATATTCTAATCAGTGTTACATCAATAGAATTACCGAAGCTTATGAACATTACAAAGAGGAAAGTCATCAAAAAGGAAAACTTTACGAAAAATGGTCAGCCATTTTGATGCATTTGCCTTATTGTTTTCAAGGTCGACGTACTTTTATAGAAATTTTTGCCAATGAAAATCCTGAATTAGTAGAAAATCAAATTGGTGAAAACAGTAAAGAAAAACTAAAAGCATTAGCTAAAAGTCCTGAATATCTGGATTTAGTAAACCAATATATTTTACCATCTGAAATAGCTTCGGGACAAATTGGTAATATTTACACCGGTTCGATTTTTTTAGGCTTACTTTCTACACTTTGCCATCATTTTAAAAACGATACTAATCTTACCAATACAACTTTTGGATTTATCGCTTATGGAAGTGGTTCAAAATCAAAAGTTTTTGAAGCGGTTGTAGAAGAAAACTGGAAATCTGCAATTGAAAAAATTCAATTATTTGAAACATTGGAACAAACAATAGCAATCGATTTTTCAACCTATGAAAAACTCCACAAAAAAGAATTAAAACAATCCGTTTTTCCTCCAAAAAATGAATTCTATTTGGATAAAATTGAAAAAGAAAATCCAGTTTTAGTTGGTGCTAGATATTATAGTTATCAGTCGCAGTAATCAGTTGTCAGATTGAGTACTGTTAACTGCGACTATAAACTAAAATCAACCCAACCAACCATCACGATCCAAACTTCGATATTGAATAGCTTCAGCAATGTGATTAGAATTTACACTTTCTGATTGTTCCAAATCAGCTATCGTTCTGGAAACTTTTAGAATTCGGTCATAGGCACGAGCGGAGAGATTCAATCGTTCCATTGCTGTTTTTAGTAACTGCAACGAAGTTTCGTCCAAAGCGCAAAATTCTCGAATTTGTTTTGTTCCCATTTGTGCATTGTAATGAATACCTTCAAAATTTTCAAATCGAATGGATTGAATCTCTCTAGCTTTAGTAACTCTTTCTCTAATCGAAACGCTACTTTCTGCTGGACGAGTTTCGGTTAATTTTTCAAATGGAACAGGAGTAACTTCAATATGAATATCAATCCTATCGAGTAATGGTCCAGAAATTTTGCTCATATAGCGTTGCATTTCAGCTGGAGACGAACTTACAGGCGCATCTGGGTCGTTAAAATAACCACCTGGACTTGGATTCATACTGGCAACCAACATAAACGACGACGGATAAGTAATTGTAAATTTTGCTCTAGATATGGTAACTTCTCTATCTTCCAATGGTTGACGCATTACTTCAAGAACTTCTCGTTTAAATTCTGGCAATTCGTCCAAAAATAAAACACCATTATGTGCCAACGAAATTTCTCCAGGTTGTGGATAACTTCCGCCACCAACTAATGAAACACTCGAAGCTGTATGATGTGGTGAACGAAACGGTCGTTGATTCATCAATCCTGCATCTTTAATTTTTCCAGCTACACTGTGAATTTTTGTAGTTTCTAGTGCTTCGTGCAAAGTCATTGGTGGTAAAATACTTGGCAATCGTTTGGCTAACATCGTTTTTCCTGAACCTGGTGGACCAATCAAAATAATGTTATGACCACCAGCAGCGGCAATTTCCATACATCGTTTGATACTTTCTTGACCTTTTACATCGGAAAAATCAAATTCAGGAAAATCTAATGTCTTGTAAAATTCATCTCGTGTATTGATTATTGTTGGTTCAATTGTTCCTTTTCCATCAAAAAAGTCAATCACTTGAAGCACATTTTCAACACCGTAAACGTCCAAACCAGTAACAATTGCTGCTTCTTTTACATTCTGAATTGGGAGAAAAAAACCTTTGAAACCTTCTTCTTTAGCTTTGATTGCAATGGATAATGCACCTTTTATAGGTTGTAAACTTCCATCAAGCGACAATTCGCCCATAATCAAATATTTATCAACTTCATCTGTTTTTATTTGTCCTGAAGCTGCGAGAATTCCAATGGCAAGTGTTAAATCATAAGCCGAACCTTCTTTCCGTAAATCGGCTGGCGCCATATTTATGGTAATCTTTTTTACAGGAAGTGAATAACCGTTATTTTTCAAAGCTGCCGCAATTCGATAGCTACTTTCTTTAATAGCATTATCAGGCAATCCAACTAAATGATAACCAACACCTTTATCAATATTTACTTCTACGGTTATTGTTGTTGCTTCAACACCAAAAACTGCACTTCCAAAAACTTTTACTAACATGGCATTTATATTTGAAAGCTAAAAATAACAAAAGTTTTACAAATTACTGCAAATTATCACTCATTAATTCACTTTTGTTTTTGGCATATTCATAACCTTTGTGCCACCAATCTTTCATTTTTTCATGATTAAAAATCAAAGCATTGTCCGTTAATTGTGTTGGCGTGTAATATAAATTGAGCTTTACATTTTTATTTTTGGCAGCCAATTTTCCAATGGTAATATTATGTTTTTCAACTTGCGTGAGCAATGTTTGAAACAAATCTATCATCAACAAAAATGGATTTTTACCAATTTTTCTGGGCTTGGTTTGCACTTCAGTTTCAAGGATAATAACATCAACTTCGGTTGCGCCACGATTAATGGCTTCTCGAATAGGAACCAAACTTGAAAATCCGCCATCGCCATATTCAAAACCATTTTTGGTGACCAAACTCATAAACGGAATATAATTACACGAAATCCAAATCCATTCGCAGAAATCATCATAGTCAAAGTCTTTTATCGATTTATATTCTACGCTATTTGTGGTAAGATTAGTAACCGTAACGACAACTTCACAAGCCGTTGATTTGAGCAAAGTAAATTCGGCTAAAGTAAAATTTTCTCTAATATATTCTAATAATTTATGGCTTTCGCCAAAAGTTCGTTTGCCTTTTAAAAACTGTTTAAAAACATTCATATGATTGATTGTAACAGTTTCATTTGGTGTGTTTTTATGTTTTACAACAAACGGACTAATGTCAAAAATACTTCGCATATTCACATTAGAATAAATGTTGTAAATCTTGTTGACTTCGCCCAAAGCCAAATGAGGAATGAGTAAACTTCCGGTAGAACTTCCAATTAGAATATCATATTTACAACCGTTTTCTTGCATCAAATATTGTGCAACACCTCCAGCAAATGCGCCTTTACTTCCGCCACCAGAAATTACCAAAGCTCTCATCATTTTTCGTTTAACAGTTTTTGCAATTGATTTTTATCATTTTCAGGCAAATCCGAAAGTAAGATTTCAAATTTTTCTCTGTACAAAGGCGTTTTCAATAAATTTCTAATGTAATCACGAGCAAATTTTGTCATTTGCCACTTGTGATGCGAAGTTGCATTGACCAAATTTTTCAAAACTTGATTATCGATAGGTTGTTTGGCTTGAAATGCGGAGCTGAAGGCGTTTTGTCTAATAGAACTTTCATACTTTGACGATGTATAATCAACCAATTCATTAAAGTAATTCTGTTTCTGATTTTCATCAAAAGTAGATGACATTTGACTTAAAAGTAAAAAAGTAGTGCGCAATCCTAAATCATTATTTCCATACCAATTTTTAGCTTTTTCCAAATAAATTGCTTGACTTTCAGGAAAAGCATTGAATAATTTTATTAACGCAATTTCTCTAGTTTCATATGATTTATCATCTAAAAAAGTTTCATATTTTGTTTTAAACTCCAACGAAATTTCATCAATAAATTCAGCAACCGATTGACGAACTTTTACATCATTGGTCTGCATTGCTAATTCTAAAAGTTCTTTTTTATCTGCAAAATTGACATCTTTTAACTGATAGATAATTTCCGTTTTTATTGGATAAAACAAATCCGACTTGAGCAATTCGGAAAACTTATCTTTGTTTTCAGCAAATGATTTTTTTCGCAATTGTTGTACATCAAATAACGTTTGCATAAACGTACTTTTTCGCAAGATTTCATTGGCAACATCGGTTGGAAAATGATAATCTTCAAGCCACATTTTCTGAAAAGCAACAGTATCAAAATTAGGTGCCACTTTTTTAACTTCTGACAAAAAATCGCTGGTTTCAACGTTTTTGAATTGGTATTTTTTCAAATAATTCTGAACCGCTTTTTGAAACAGCTTCGCTCCTATTTTTTCTCTCATAAAATGCAAAGCCCAAGCACCTTTTTGATAGAATGACAATGAACTCGCTTTTTCATTCATCACCGGAATAGTATCGGTTTTGGCGGCATTTCGCAATTGCAATGAATTTCGATACAATTGATGATTGAAATAATCCTCGCCAAAAATTTCTTTTTCTGCTAATAAAGCATAATATGTCGCAAAACCTTCTTGCAACCAATGGTGTTTTCCAGATTTTGCTGTAACTAAATCGCCGAACCATTGATGTGCCAATTCGTGTGCATTGACATTAATGTAATTTCTATCATTAAAACCAATTTCGTCAACTACAAAATCTTGGGCAAAAATGGTACAAGTTGTATTTTCCATTCCAGCATAAAGAAAATCTTCCACTGGAACTTGTTTGTATAATTTCCACGGATAGTTAAAACCAATTTCTTTCTCCAGATAATCGAATATTTGTTTTGAATAACGATAAGTTGGTTCAAACTTCGATGTATCTTTTGGTTGAATAAAAAACTGCAACGGAATTCCCGATTTGGAAGCGATAATTTTATTATAAAAATCACCAATAACCAATGCAAAAAGATAGGAACTCATTGGCTTTTTCATTTCATAATACCATTTTTTTTGATTGTCTTTTACGTAGCTATTTTTCAGAAAACCATTTGCAATGACATTATATTTTTCATCAAAAGTGATGTTCATATTAAAGATAACTTTTTCATTTACATCATCAAAACTCGGAAACCAATGACTTGTATATTTTCCTTGACCTTGCGTCCAAACTTGTCGCTTGTCTACAAAATACATCGTTTGTTTTGGAAAGGCTTCGTAGTAAAAAGTCAAGGTATTTTTTCCTTTTTTGAAACCTTCAAACAAGTTTAATGTCTTTCCTGAATTGGAAAATTTAACTGCTTTTTTATTGATTTTAACATCAGAAAAAGTCATTTTTTGAGCATCAATTTTAATCGTATCGATACTCTCTTTTACTTCAAAAACATAATTGACTGTTCCGAAAACTTTCTTTTGATTAACATTAATTGAAATATTTCCTTTGGCAGTTTTAAAATCAACTTTAGAAGTTTGTTGCGCAAAAGAAATGAAGGAAAGGAAAAGGAAAAAAAGTATTCGCATTGGATAAATTTTATAGATTACGAATATAATCATTTTAAAATTTTCAAATTAAAAACTTATCTTCGCTTTAACAATTTCTTGCAATGTCATATCAACTTCTTCAAACACCTATCGAATACCTAAAAGGCGTTGGTCCGCAACGTGGCGAACTTTTGCGCAAAGAATTAGGCATTCATCGTTATGAAGATTTGATTAATTTTTATCCCAATCGCTATATTGATCGAACTCGTTATTATAAAATTAATGAACTCAATAATAATCCTGCGGAAGTTCAAATTATTGGTAAAATCATCAACATCAAAACGGTTGAATTTGGCAAAGCCAAAAAACGTTTGGTGGCAACTTTTGTAGATGAAACTGGCGAAATGGAACTCGTTTGGTTTCAAGGTCATAAATGGATTAGAGAAAGTTTGAAAATCAATGTTCCGTATGTTATTTTTGGAAAAGTAACGTCGTTCAACGGTCAATATAATATGGCACATCCAGAAATGGAGTTGCTTAGCGAACATGAACAAAGTTTACGTTCGGCATTGCAACCCGTTTATCCATCGACTGAAACCTTGACTAATCGAGGAATTTCCAATCGAGTGGTGAATAAAATGATGCAGCAATTATTCCTTGAAACGCAAGCAAAATTCACGGAAACGTTGCCACAATATCTTTTGGACGAATTAAAATTAATTCCGAAAAATGCAGCGCTTTTCAATATTCATTTTCCAAAAAGCCCGGAACTTTTAGCGAAAGCGCAATTTCGATTGAAATTTGAAGAATTGTTTTTCATTCAATTACAATTGATAACGAAAAACTTAGTCCGAAAACATAAAATTAAAGGTCATCCGTTTACCGTAATTGGAGAAAATTTTAATAATTTCTACAAAAATCATTTGCCTTTTGAACTGACCAATGCACAGAAAAAAGTATTGAAAGAAATTCGAAATGATTTAGGAAGTAATGCACAAATGAACCGATTACTTCAAGGCGATGTTGGTTCAGGAAAAACTATTGTGGCATTAATGGCAATGCTAATAGCTCTGGATAACGGATTTCAAAGCTGCTTAATGGCGCCAACCGAAATTTTAGCCAATCAACATTTTAACGGATTGACCGAATTGGCAAGTACATTAAATATAAACATCAAAATCCTAACCGGTTCAACCAAAACTTCAGAACGGAAAATAATTCACGAGGAACTTGAAAACGGCAGTTTACACATTCTTATTGGAACACATGCTTTATTGGAAGACAAAGTGCAATTTCAAAATTTAGGATTAGCAATTATTGATGAGCAACATCGTTTTGGTGTAGAACAAAGAAGTAAACTTTGGAAAAAGAATGAAATTCCTCCACATGTACTTGTCATGACAGCAACGCCTATTCCGCGGACATTAGCCATGAGTTTGTATGGTGATTTAGATGTTTCAGTTATTGATGAATTGCCACCAGGACGAAAACCCATTCAAACCGTTCATCGCTATGACAGTAACCGATTGAAAGTTTGGAAATTTATAAAAGATGAAATTGCCAAAGGCAGACAAATCTATATTGTTTATCCGTTAATTCAGGAAAGTGAAACGATGGATTATAAAGATTTAATGGATGGTTATGAAAGCATTTCCAGAGATTTTCCACTACCAAACTATAGTATTTCCATAGTTCACGGGAAAATGAAACCAGCCGAAAAAGATTCTGAAATGAAACGCTTCGCCGAAGGAAAAACCAGTATCATGGTTGCCACGACGGTAATTGAAGTTGGTGTAAATATTCCCAATGCGAGTGTGATGATTATTGAAAGTGCGGAACGATTTGGTTTGTCTCAATTGCATCAATTGCGTGGTCGCGTTGGTCGTGGCGCTGAACAGAGTTATTGTATTTTAATGACTTCGCACAAACTTTCCAATGAAAGCAAAATCCGATTGGAAACCATGTGTAAAACCAATGACGGTTTTGAAATTGCCGAAGTCGATTTAAAACTTCGCGGTCCAGGTGACATCATGGGAAAACAACAAAGTGGTGTTTTAAATTTACAAATAGCCGATTTGGTAAAAGACAAAGACATATTAGTCGTTGCTCGAAATGAAGCTATAAAATTGTTAAAAAAAGACTCTTCGATGTCATTGCCCGAACATCAAACGTTAAGACAAATTTTTATCGAACTGACCAAGAAAAAGAATATTTGGAATTATATTAGTTAAAAAATCAATTTAAACCTCAATAAACTTTTTAAACAGATAAACTTATAAACTCAAAAATGGTACAATACAACCCAAAAGACTGGATTACTTTCATCTTCATATTTCACAAATCGGATACGTTTCGTCAATTAATTCCAATGATGTTTGTTATTGGATTATATACGTATGGCGTTTGTTTTCTTGAAATTGAACACTGGAAACTTTCTGAAAAAAGTCATGTAAAAAACATTTCCATCATGCACGGAATGTTGGGTTTTGTAATTTCGTTACTACTTTCTTACCGAACAAATACTGCTTATGATCGCTGGTGGGAAGGACGAAAACTTTGGGGAAGTTTAGTAAATAGCAGCCGGAATTTAGCATTGAAACTTTCGGTTATTCTTTCGGATGAAAGCGATAAAAAATTCTTGCGTGAAGTAATTCCAATGTATGTTTCCATTCTATCCAAACATCTTTCAAATAAAGAAGTGAGCAAAATGCTTTTTGAAAACATCGATTTGGAAATTGTCCATCAAAAGCACAAACCCAATCAAGTTGCCAAAACTATTTTTCATAAAATAAATGAATTATACAAATCTGGAAAAATAACTGGTGATCAACTGATTACAATTAATAACGAACTACAAACCTTTACTGATGTTTGTGGCGCATGTGAACGAATTAAAAACACGCCAATTCCTTATTCTTACAGCGCATTTATCAAAAAATTTATTTTCTTTTACATCATGACATTGCCGTTTGGATATGCTTTCAGTTTAGGTTATTACAGTATTCCTGTGGTAATTTTTACTTTTTATGTATTAGCAAGTTTAGAATTGATTGCCGAAGAAATTGAAGATCCGTTTGGCGATGATGCCAATGATTTACCCACCGAAAAAATCTCAGAAAACATCAAAAAACACGTAGAAGAAATTTTGTAATTTATTGATGAAATTAAAGCAATCAGATTGGTATATTTTCCTATTATAACTATCTTTGCCACCTTATTAAAATTACCAAAATGAAGATTTCTTACAATTGGCTTAGACAATTTATTAAAATAGATTTAAAATCAGAAGAAACAGCAACAATCCTTACCGATTTAGGACTTGAGGTTGAAGTTGTTGAAAAATACCAATCCGTTCGTGGTGGATTAGAAGGTATAGTTGTTGGTCATGTATTAACATGCGAAAAACATCCTGATGCCGATCGATTAAGTATTACAAAAGTTGATCTTGGCGATGGAAATCCAGTTCAAATCGTTTGTGGCGCAAGCAATGTTGCAGCAGGACAAAAAGTACCAGTTGCAACCATTGGTACAAAATTATTTGATAAAGACGGAAACGAATTTGAAATCAAAAAAGGAAAAATTCGCGGTCAGGAAAGTCACGGAATGATTTGTGCCGAAGACGAACTTGGACTTGGAACAAGCCATGATGGCATCATGATTTTAGACGAAAAACTAAAACCTGGAACGCCTTGTGCCAAAGTTTTTAATATAGAAAACGACGAAGTTTTTGAAATTGGTTTAACTCCAAATCGTGCTGATGCCATGTCGCATTATGGTGTTGCACGTGATTTGCGCGCGAGTTTACTTCAAAAAAATAGTACTGTCGAATTAATCACGCCATCAGTTAGTACATTTAGAATTGACAAACGAACTCTAAAAATTGATGTTGATGTAAAAGACAGTAAATTGGCACCAAGATATTGTGGCGTAACTATTTCTGGAATTACGGTAAAAGAATCGCCTGAATGGTTAAAAAACCGTTTGAAAGCCATTGGTTTAACACCAAAAAACAACATTGTAGATATTACAAATTATATTCTTCATGATTTAGGACAACCATTACATGCTTTTGATGCATCAAAAATCAATGGAAAAATCATTGTAAAAACGGCAGAAGCTGGAACAAAATTTACAACTCTTGACGATGTTGAAAGAACATTACATGAAGATGATTTGATGATTTGTGACGAAAAAACCCCACTTTGCATTGCTGGTGTTTTTGGTGGAAAAAACTCTAGTGTTTCCGAAACTACTACTACAATATTTTTAGAAAGTGCTTATTTCAACCCAGTTTCCGTAAGAAAATCAGCAAAACGTCATGGTTTAAATACCGATGCTTCTTTCCGTTTTGAAAGAGGAATTGATCCAACCATTACTGAATTTGCTTTAAAACGTGCTGCTCTTTTGATAAAAGAAGTTGCTGGTGGCGAAATCACTTCGGATATTATAGATATTTATCCAAAAAAGATTGAAGATTTCCCTGTTTTCTTGAATTTTGAAAAAACAGCAAAACTCATCGGTCAAGAATTACCAAAAGAAACCATCAAGAAAATTTTGGCTTCGCTAGATATTAAAGTGACAACCGTTTCTGACGCTGGACTTGGATTAATTATTCCGTCGTATCGTGTTGATGTACAACGTGAAGTTGATGTAATTGAAGAAATTCTTCGTGTTTATGGTTACAACAATATTAATTTTACCAAAAAATTGAACGCAACCGTTTTCAATTCGGCTAGAACGGAAGATTATAAAGTGCAAAACATTATTGCTTCACAACTAAATGCTAATGGTTTCCACGAAATGATGGCAAATTCATTAACAACTCCAGATTATGTGAATTTATCTGAAATGTTGAAAGAAGAATACAATGTAATGATGCTAAATCCGTTGAGCAATGATTTATCGGCAATGCGTCAATCGTTGCTGTTTTCAGGTTTAGAAGCTGTTTCATACAATATTAATCGTAGAAATGGAGATTTAAAATTATTCGAGTTTGGAAAAACTTACCATAAATTGTCATCAGGATATGATGAACCAAAACATTTAACATTATTTGTTTCGGGAAACAGAAACGAAGAAAGTTGGACAAATGCACAAAAACCATCTGATTTCTTTTTGTTTAAAGGTTATGTAAACGCCATTTTGGAACGATTAGGAATTACCAAAATTCAAAACAAACCTGTTAGTTCAGATGTTTTTGCAGAAGGAATTGCTATAGCATACGGAAATGATACTTTGGTTGAATTTGGAACCGTAAAAAAATCAATTCTGAAACATTTTGATATTAAACAAGAAGTTTTCCATGCTGATTTCAATTGGAATGTGGTTTTAAAATTAATTGGAACCAAAATTAAATTTACTGATATTCCAAAATATCCTGAAGTTCGTCGCGATTTAGCCTTGTTAGTTGATGAAAACGTTGCTTTTGATGCTATTTACACCATTGCTCGTCAAACGGAGAAATCGTTATTGAAAGAAGTAAATCTATTTGATGTTTACCAAGGAAAAAATCTTCCAGAAGGAAAAAAATCATACGCAGTGAGTTTCATTTTACAAGACAATTCAAAAACTTTGACCGATGAACAAATTGATAAAATCTTGAATAAACTACAAAAGAATTTTGAAAACGAACTTGGTGCAAGTTTGAGATAAAAAAAAAGTCCTGAAAATTCAGGACTTTTTTTTAAAAGACTATTTAAGATTTAGGAGTAACAACTGCATCTATGACATGAATAACTCCATTTGATTGATTAACATCTGCAATAGTTACTTTTGCACTATTACCATTTTCGTCAGTCAAGTAAATATCTTTCCCTTTTGACCAAGCAGTCAAAGTTCCGCCACTTACCGTTTTAAAAGTTGCTTTACCATTTCCCTTCTTTATTGCTTGAGCAATATCAGCAGCACTAAATTTACCAGCTAATACATGATACGTTAAAACTGTTTGAAGTAATTTTTTATTTTCTGGTTTCAATAATGTTTCAACCGTTCCTTTTGGTAAATTATCAAAAGCATTGTTAGTTGGAGCAAATACCGTAAATGGACCTTTTGATTTTAATGTTTCAACTAAGTCTGCTGCTTTTACTGCGGCAACTAAAGTTGTGTGATCCTTTGAGTTTACAGCATTTTCAACAATGTTTTTTGAAGGATACATTGGCGCACCGCCAACATTTACTGTTTTTTCCTGAGAAAAAGAAGTTACAGAAATCATAAGGGCAAAAAAGGAGGCAAAAATTAAATTTTTAGTTTTCATAATAGTTATTTTTAAAAGTTATAACATCATTTACGCTGTAAACAACTCATTGGTTTTTTCATATCTTATTTTTGAGAAAAATTTAACAAATGTAAACACTAAAACTATTGAAGATATTTGATTTTTATTTAAAAATATTTTGTAAATTGAAAATATAACAATCAAACTGTCAACACTTTAAAAAAAAATTAAAATGTTAATAAATAAGGTTAATCTAGAGAAAGAATTAATTTCTGAGCGAAAAAAATTCAAATCACAAATTGCAATTTTGGAGGAAGTAAAAGAAATTTTTGAAAAAAATGAATTAGATAGAAACAAAATTAAACAAGCTTTACAGGAAAAAAGTTCAACAAAAATCAATCAATTAAAGTTTGATTTATTAGAAACAGATAAAATATTT
>NZ_JACTAC010000139.1 GCF_014486675.1 Flavobacterium macrobrachii | reverse complement strand
TGAAGTGGTTTTTTTGTGTGGTTTTAAAATCTCCACCAAGGTTTTGATTTCTCCTTGACTTCAATTTCTTTTCCTATTTCCCAAAATGTTTGATCAAATATATTTAAAACGTATGGTTTTGTTAATTCGTAAGCATAAGGATATATTGCATCCTCTAAACCATTTTTAAATCTTTTCATCACTCTTTGAGCAGGAAAAAAATATACTCCATTTGGCAGTTTAACAGTAAAATTAATTTCTCCATCTGGATCATCATCATTTGTTATTAATTCTGATTTAGGTACGTTTTGTATAATTGTTTCAGCTATATAACTTGATATTGAAAAAATTATACCTCCTAAATCTTTAATTAGTCGACCACCTTTTTTGGGTTTTCCATTAACTACATTCTTTTGAAAAAAACGATCTATTTCAATTAAACTATGAATACTATAATCCAATTTATATCCATCTACTTCAAAAGCTTTTACCGTCCACTCTGACTGTTTTTTTATATCTTCTAATAATGATGCCATTAATTAATCTCTTTTAAATATAATCATATATAATATCATTTACATTTCGATAATGCTAATTCCAATGCTTTTAATAGCTCTTCTCTTGATGAGTTAAATGGTAAAACTATATTTTGATCTAATCCTAATCCAACAAAACCAAGCTTTGAACCTTTATTTTCCGAAGGAATAAAATTAATAATACCATCTCTTACGTAAAGACTTAAATTAATGGTATTATCATGTAAAGCTTTCATTGTTTTTACCTCCATGGCTTTTAAATATTCTTGATAACCTATTTTAGGGTCTTGGATATGATTAGTGGTTTCTTTACTAAATTCAAGAACATACAATATTTTATTTAATAGTTCCTCTGTACTTAAATTATATTCTGTTACATAAGGAGGTATTGCAAAAGAACCACTATCTTTTACTATCAATTCAGGATGAATAACATATTTGTTACTCGCAATAAATTTTTTAACTATTACTGATTTTATCACTTGTCTTCTATTCTATAAAACGTAAAACTATACTTATATCATTATCTAAAGCATAATTAATTGCTTGTTGGATTTGACTCCACTGTGACTCTGAACCCTTTCCTGTTTGTACTGCTAATTCTAAAGCTTTGCTTGTATAGTCCTTACCTTGTGTTACTGTTGTATTTCCCCAAGTAGTATTTGTAAAACTAGCAAGGTCATCTATATATCCTTTAAGAGTATTAAATACACTATTCCCTTTTTGATAAGATGATGCTGTTAAATCCATACTCTTTATACTAGTTGCAACACCATTCTCTATTTTGTCAATAGTTGGAAAGTTTCTAGCCCAAGAACTATTTGCCCCTAGTAACTCTTCTATCATCCTACCACGTTGTAAAGAGTTTAAACTCCAAACACTCTCACCTTTACTTAGTGCAGATATTCCTTTTGCAACTTTTCCTAACACAACATCTGTAGCCATAAATTCAGCTCCAATACGTACACCATCTGCCATCATCATACCTGGATCATTGTGACGAGCTACACGAATATCACTAGAAGGAAGGTGTATATCAGATTTAGGCAAAGACCTTGGATCACTAGACATGACTATTCCCATTGCTCTGTCATATTCTGCTTGTCGTTTGGACATTTCACTTCTTAACTCCTGTAAAGTATAGTTTCCATTTACACCTCCTGTAACTCTTGGTCCAGACTGTGCTGTTGCTCTACTTCCATCTAAATGAAAAGACAATTCCAAACCTTCAATATCAATGCCACTAGTCACATTATTTTCTGCAAAAGCATAAGTAGAATTGTAAGCATAAGTTGGAGACAATGGGTCAATTTGCAAAAACCGACCTATAGCTGGGTCTGACATCCTGAATTTAAAGAAATAAATATTTAACCCCAGTTCATCTTGGAACTCTTGTGACTGATAACGATACTT
>NZ_JACTAC010000138.1 GCF_014486675.1 Flavobacterium macrobrachii | reverse complement strand
GTAGCCAAAGGCACTAAAGTCTCAGTGAAAGCAACTGGCGAAGTTCCTGTTGTTGACAACATAACTCTAAAAGCATCTGGCTCACCAGCAGATTGAACTCTGTATCTATATTTTAAACGTTGATTTCCTGTCAAAATTATTTGTGGAGAAATCAACCAATCATTATTGTTACCTGCATTAAAATCTGTTGTGATAGCTGCAACTTGATCTCCTTCAAAAGGGGTCGTTGCATAGTTTAAATTCCAAGAGTCAGCATCATTGTTAACATTCAACACTGTCCAACATGCTTCTGTTGTGGATGTTGAATTAAATCCTTCTTGAAATGGAACTGGGAATGCATCACACAAGGTTCTGAAAACAAATGGTCCAGCCCAAGCACTAAAGTTTCCTGAGCCATCATTACAAACCGCTCTAACATAAAACTCATATGGTGTATTGGCTGTTAAAGGGTTTGGTGTTGTATAAGCAGTATTATTGGTAGTTTGAATTCCACTTCCTTGTGGTACACCGTTTCCAGCATTTTGAACAACAACTTCCCATGAAGTAGCTGCTCCTGCAGACCAACTTAAATTAGCACTTGTTTGTGAAATAACTGGCGCATTCAAGTTTGTTGGTTCTGCACAGTTAACATTTTGTATAATTAATGTGTAACCTACAGTTTGAACTGCTACTGTTGATGATATAACAATTATATAAGTTTGTCCCGCTACTACAGGTAAATTTGGTATGGTTCTAACGGTGCTATTATTATTTGCAACACCTTGGATACAAGTAACACCTACATTTGCACAACCTTGATAAACAAAAAGACTAGAGTTATTAGCCGTTGGCGTCATACTAATACTTATTGTTCCATTAGCTGGAGCAGTATAAGAATAGAACACCTCGTTTCCTGCCATATACCCTGTTCCTGTTACACAGCCAGCTGGTTGCGTATCAGTGTTATCGGCATAATTTGAAGTATTATCAGTGGTACTGTATGGTAATGCTGTTACAGTTATCGGTGCATTACAACTCAGTCCAGGCGAAGAGGTTGAAAAATTAAAAGGTCCAACCCATTCGCTAGTACTATTAGCACAAATAGCTCTAACATAATATTTGTAAGCTGTTGTAGGTGTTAAAGCTACGTTAGCTGGTAATGTAGTGGTAACGGTTGGGTTGTTAGTATTAAATACTGTACCTGTACCTGTTGCATTGTCTCCCGCAGGAAGTAATTCTACTTCCCAAGAAGTTGAACCTGTCGAATTCCAAGTAAGTTGAGCAGAAGTTTGGGTAATATTTTGAGCACTTAAATTGGTTGGCTCAAAACAACGTTCTACAATAGTCACTTCATCAACAAACCAACGATCTCCAAAAGGAGCTGCAAGTGGTGCTTGCTGCATTACAAAAGCAACCCTAACACTTAAACCTGCATAGTCAGAAAGATCAACTGCTTTTTCTTCAAAAGTAGAAAAATTAGCCACTAAATCAGCATCTGTCCATTGTTGAACAAGTATGTATGAATTTGGATCTGTTGGATTAGCATTAGCCGGCGCAACTTTAATTTGATAAACTGTTCCTTGATTTCCAGCAAGAAAAGCACGAGTCCAAAAACGCAATTGACCATTGGATGGAATTGTTACTAAAGGCGATGCAAGGTAATCCTCAACCGTTTGCCCATCAGAAAAGTTGGTTTGACGGTTAATGTAAGCAGAATTAACTCCTTGATAAACTTGAGTTGGCGGCGTGGTAATGGTTGAAATACCCCAACGAGTTGCGGTTCCAAATCCATTATCAAAAACCAACCAAGTTCCAGTTGCTAATGGCCAGTTGTTCGACGGGGAAGCCACAGGACCAGCTGTTGACTCAAATCCTTCAACCGCAGGTGTAAACTGAGAATACCCCGAAATCGAAAAAAATAAAGCCAACAGTAATAAGGTAATTTTTTTCATAAA
>NZ_JACTAC010000137.1 GCF_014486675.1 Flavobacterium macrobrachii | reverse complement strand
TACGCTGTAAGTTTGTTTTATAATCTGAAATTTGTAATTTTCAATTTTTATTCGAGCTTACAGCGTGTGTCCTGCTCATGCAGGGCACACACAGCGGTTTAAATCAATGGCTTGGTTTGTGTTTGTTCCGAAAATTCTCCGAATTTTCTAAAGTTTGTGTATATTTGGAATGGCTTAGGTAAACACAACGCCACTAATTTAAGCCACAGAACGTTGTGTGAAACCTTATGACGAATTGCGTCCAAACAAAAATCAATAAATATGAAAAAATCAATCCTTTTATTCGGCTTCTTTCTTTTTTTATCTCTCAACATTAATGCACAAGAAAATGAACTTGCACCTTTTCTCGCAAAAACAATTTCAGGAGCAAATTTAAGAGTTGAACCAGATGAAAATAGTGAGAAGAAAGAAACGCTAAAAGTTAATTCTGATTTATATGTCTTTTCGGCTGAAGAAACTAACGGTTACATAAAATGTATAGATATAAAAACAAACAAATTAGGTTGGGTTAAATCATTTGCTATCAAAAAAATAAAAGATATTCCATTATCTTCTTCGAGTGGTTTTCAAGAAAGCGGAACATCATCAAGCTACGATACAGAAGTTGAAATAACTAATAAATCTTCCTCGACGATTTCATTAATTGTGGGCAATAATTATTTTTCGTTAGAGCCACATTCGACAACTACTGAAATTACAGAAAATGGTGTTTTATATTATACAGCTTCTGCGCCAGGAGTTATACCAAGTTCAGGCAAATATAAATTTGAACAAGGTCATAAGTATAACTGGACTTTTACAATAGTTACACGAAGAAGATAAATGAAAGATTATTACAAATCGTTAGAATTAAATTTTGGCGCAACATCAACAGACATTAAAACAGCTTATCGAAGGTTAGCAAAAAAATATCATCCTGATTTACATTTTGGCAACAAACTATTTGAGGAAAAATTCAAAGAAATCAATGAAGCCTATTCTATTCTAAATGATAAAGCGAAAAAAGATATTTATGATATAAACTATCAAAAAAGCAAATACCGTCAAAGCACAAACAACAACTCATCAAATTCTACAAAAAATTCAGAAAAGAAAGAACAAAAACAAGAACCAAATTCGGAACCTAAAACAAAATACCAAAACACCACAAAAGAAAAACCTAAAAATATGATAAATGATTTTACGAATATTTTCAATACAATTTACAAGAATAAATTATATAGATATATTGGTGTTTTTGCAATCATAATATCGTCAATATACATCTACAAGAAAGATGACATTTCAAAATATTATGACGAACAAGAAAAGAAAGAGAAATACGAACTGCTAATTTATGGTTTAGAAAATACCAAAAAGTTTGAAAACACATCAATTCCATCTTTGGACATACCAAAATTATCATTAGAAACTAAATGGAAGAATGAACTAATGTACTATAAATTTACAATTAGTTCTGTTGGTGACACAATTAGAATTGGTAATAAAGAATATCCACCACTTCAAAGATTAGATTTTTTAAATGGTGAAAATTATTTTAAAATTAAAGTAAATACTGTACGAGAATTTACTTTAAATTTTCTCGATGAAGATGGATTTAAAGTTCATTCAATGGATATTCCATCAAGCGAAATGTCAGAAACAGTAGATGACAAAGGTATTGTTGTAGGTTATTCTGTAAATTCAAACTTAAAAATTAAACCAGAACTTTATAAAGAATTTTCTAAATGGGAAATAGCCTATACAAACTATTAACAAATGAAAATAATAATTTACATATTAAGTACTTTTTGTTTGTTAGGATGCAATTCTAAAAATTGTAATGAAATTCCATTAAATTTTAAAACATATGAACAAGCTGTAACCGAAGTTGAAAACTCAACTTTTAAATTTAAAGAGGAAACAACAAAAAGTAGTTCTTGGATTGAAGATGCAAATTATTACAGTTGTGATATGAAAACAGGATTTTTAATAATTGAAACTTCGAGCCAAAAATATATTCACAAAGATGTTCCAATAAGAGTTTGGCAAGAATTTAATAACTCAACATCATTAGGAAAATATTATAACCGAAATATAAAAAATAGATTTCAACTCTATCTTGAAAAATAAAGGCATCA
>NZ_JACTAC010000136.1 GCF_014486675.1 Flavobacterium macrobrachii | reverse complement strand
ATTTATAAAAAAAGACCTCTTTTAATCCCGAAGTCTCGGGAGATTTAAAGGAGGTTTTTCATGGTTTGAGGTTAGGGGTAATTTTAAAAATGAAAATACAAACTAAATTTTTAATAGTACCTTTTATGGGTTTATTAACTTCTTGTTTTGAACAAAGAGAAGAACAGCATATGTATTTGGCAGAAGAAAGTACCTATACAGAAAATGGATTGGTAAAAAGATACTTTAAAGTAAAAATTATTCAGCCATAAAATTCATTCGACCTGAATACAAAATAATCCAAAACATTGTTTAAATAAGCAGCTTTCCATTTCAATTATTTTTCTATATTTGAAAAAGAACTACTTAAGTTCATCTGCACTCCGTTTCTTGAGCCATTATATTGACCTATACTACCTAGATGAGCCAAATACTTAGACAACAAATAGAAAAAATTACGCCGCTGACAGACAAGGAATTCGAATACATTCTGTCTCACTTTACATTTAAAAAATTAAAGAAACATCAATTTCTAATACAAGAAAATGATACAGTACAAAATGATCATTTTGTAGTAAAAGGCCTTTTAAAAGCATATTATGTTAACCATGAAGGAAAAGAACATATCATGCAGTTTGCCATGGAAGATTGGTGGGTAACAGATTACCAAGCCTATTTTAATCAAACCGTAGCAACACTAAATATTGATTGTCTTGAACCAACTGAGGTACTATGCTTATCGATACACAATAGAGAAAAACTGTGTGCCGACATGCATAAAATTGAACATTCTTTCAGAAAGAAATCTAATTTGGGTTATGTTGCGCTACAACGAAGAATACTATCATTACTCAATAGCAATGCAAAAGAACGATACGAGCAACTTCTACAACAATATCCAACATTATTTCAAAGAGTTCCAAAAACCCTTATAGCTTCTTACTTGGGTGTGTCTCGCGAAACTTTGAGCCGGCTTTCTTCCTAGTGTGATTTATATCACAAAAAAAAGGTGATGTATCTCCTATGACATGATGAATAAAGCACTGAAATTTGCATCAACAAATCAAAAGAATGATAGTTATGAATAAAATAGTGAAAAACATCATGTCAAGAATTATGGTAATTGCAGGTTGCACCATACTTCTGGGATTGAATCAAGCAACGGCACAAACAAAAAATTTAAAAAAAATGAGTAAGAAAATTTTATTTGTGGTTACAAGCCATGACAAACTAGGAGAAACAGGCGAAAAAACTGGATATTATTTAGGAGAAGTATCTCATCCATGGGCAGTCTTAACCCAGGCTGGATATGAGATTGATTTTGTAAGTCCAAAAGGTGGTAATCCATCTTACTATGGTGACAATCCGGAGGATAGTATCAATCAAAAATTTTTAGCAGACAAAAAATATCAAGCTAAAATTCAAAACACCATGAAACCATCAGAGGTAAACCCTTCCGAATATCAAGCTATCTTATATGCTGGTGGACATGGAACTATGTGGGATTTTGCAGATAATGATGAATTGGCAAAAATTGCTCAAAAAATTTATGAAAACAATGGTATTGTTAGTGCCGTTTGTCATGGTCCAGCTGGTTTAGTAAACATCAAGTTAAGTAATGGAAACTACCTAGTAGATGGAAAGAAAATTAATGCTTTTACTAATGAAGAAGAAATTGCTGTAAAGTTAGAAAACGTAGTGCCTTTTAGTCTTGAAACAAAATTAATTGAACGTGGTGCAAAATTTGAAAAATCAGGTTTATGGCAGCCTCATGTAACCGTAGATCAAAGAGTAGTAACAGGTCAAAACCCTCAGTCTGCTCATGGTGTAGGAGAGGCTGTTCTTGAAGAACTTAAAAAACTATAAGTCAAATTATAAAAAAAATGAGGTAACATTTATTGTTGCCTCATTTTTTTATATAAATATGTTGAATAATATTCACCATATTAAGGCATACAGCTTTTTGAAGTAATAATTAGTAAGAAAGTTATAGTGCACTTAGTAAAAAATGACATTCAAACGCAACCTACAAGGAGATGAATTTACACAAAAAAGATTTCTATTGTGTAAGAAACCCTATAAGTATTAAATAATCGTATTCTTCTTTTGTTAAAATCTCATTTTAATTGATTTCTTTTTATAGAATATTTAATTACTATAAC
>NZ_JACTAC010000135.1 GCF_014486675.1 Flavobacterium macrobrachii | reverse complement strand
AACCGTTTGGAGTTAGATTTAGGATGGAGAAACAGCAATGATGTTGATGCTTTTAAACTAGCAGGTTTATACCAATGGGTTTGGAATATTGATGGTGGATTTAACTGGTATGCTGGTATTGGTGGTGGAGTTGGTAGCTGGAGTATTGACAAGAATGGAACAAGCGATAGCGGAACAATTCTTTTTGCTGCTGGAGATATTGGAATTGAATATAACTTCGAAGAAGTTCCAATCCAATTATCTTTAGACATTAGACCAGAAATTTATTTCAATTCTGATGAATATAGAGAAGATAGTTTTGGTCCAGATATCGCTTTAGGTATACGTTACAAATGGTAATTTAGCAATTATTACAATCAAAAAGTCCCAAAAAAATATTTTTTTGGGACTTTTTTTTATTTGATAACAATTTGCTTCTTCGAATTGATTTTTATAATACTATAAGGATAAAATACATTTTCATTAGCTAAATCGGCTTCCACATTTTTCTGCATGTCTTTTATATATACTTCAATGGCATCTTCTTTTTCTAACACTTTTTGAACCGTTGCTCTATTAAAGGTTTCTTTTGTTGGTCCTGCATTTAGAATAATAAAACTACTTTTTTGAGCGTCTTCTTTTTTTACTTTTTTCTTGAGTGTTTCATCACCTAATAACAACATTATTTCGTTGGCTTCGGTCAATATTTCATAAAACTTGATATTTGCTCCACCGTCATTATTTACAACCAGTACTTCATAAAGTGGTACTTTTCCAACCGTTTTACTTGTAGAACAACTGTTTAAAAAAAGTGCAACTACAAGGAATAATCCAATTTTTGTTTTCATATTTTTATAAAGGTTGATGAGTTTTTTCTATGGCTTCTTGATATAATTTTTCATACAATGGTAAAATATTTTTTATATCAAATTGTTTTGCAACATTAAGTGCATTGGATTTAAATTCTGCCAAAACAGTTTCACTTTCCAAAATCTTTATAGCATTATCAGCCATTGCATCAACGTTACCAACATCGCTTAAATAACCCGAAACTCCGTCAAAATTTACTTCGGGCAAACCTCCAGAATTACTCGATATAACTGGAACGCTCCAAGCCATTGCCTCTAGTGCTGCAAGTCCAAAGCTTTCTGTTTCTGATGGCAGTAAAAACAAATCAGAATACGACAAGATTTGATCTATTTCATTACTATTTCCAAAGAAAATCACTTTATCTTCAATTCCAAGTTCTGCACACAATTGCTCAGCTCGTATTTTTTCTGGTCCATCGCCAACCATCATTAATTTTGCTGGAATTTGCTGCTGAATTTTATAAAAAATCTTTATAATATCCGGAATTCTTTTTACTTTTCTAAAATTACTAATATGCGTCACAATTCGCTCTTCTTTCTTTGCCATCACTGAACGTTGACAGGAAATACTGCTTTCATTTCGATGCTTGTTAAGCTCGATAAAATTAGGAATAACGTGAATATCTTTTTTGATATTAAAAAGTTTATAAGTATCGTCTTTTAAACTCTTTGAAACTGAAGTCACTACATCTGATTTATTTATACTAAAACTCACCGCTGGTTTATAAAAAGGATGATTTCCTACCAATGTAATATCCGTTCCGTGAAGTGTAGTAACCATTGGAATAAAAATTCCTTCATCTTTAAGCATTTGTTTTGCCATATAACCTGCATAAGCATGTGGAATGGCATAATGTACATGAAGCAACTCTATTTTGTATAATTTTACCATATCAACCAATTTGCTTGAAAGTGCTAATTCATAAGGTTGATAATGAAACAATGGATATTCAGGAACGTTAACTTCATGGTAATGCACATTTGGACTTAAAAGTGCCAAACGTACAGGTTGTCTATAGGTAATGAAATGAATTTCGTGACCTCGTTGGGCTAATTCTAGTCCTAGTTCCGTAGCAACTACACCACTTCCTCCAAAAGTTGGATAACATACAATAGCTATTCTCATGATGTTTTAAATATATATTACGAATTTAGGCATTTTATCGAATTTTAGTTTACTAAGAATCCGTTAAAAGAAAGATTTGTCTATTAATAACATTTTAAGTTAGTTGAAAAAATATAATATTCTTTATGAGTATTTTTAATTTTATAAACACAAACTCCCTTTAATCATAAAAGAAA
>NZ_JACTAC010000134.1 GCF_014486675.1 Flavobacterium macrobrachii | reverse complement strand
CATCGTATTGGCAATAGTGGGGCTGACAGTTGTAAACTCAACACTTGTGCTTCTATCGGGCATTTGTGCAAATGTTGGGCTGACGTTTGTCAAATGCCCCACCATCGCCAATACGTAGCCGTTGGCAGTAATATTACCCCAAAATTGACGAAATGACTTTATCGAAAGAAAATATAATTTCACTTTTAGAATTAAATTCTTTGTTTGCTTATGACAATCTGAAACAGATTGAAGAATTAAATATTGACCTAAAAAAAGAAGCAGAGTGTTTTTTTACTGGGATTATTAATCGACATTATATATTGACAAAAGATTTACTTATTCTTTTCAAAAATAAAAACTCAACTTATTTAGGTTCACAATTAATTTTATTTCGTTGTATCATTGATGATTTCATTCATCTAACATATATAGTTAATCAAATTGACAGTAATGAAATGATGATAAAGTTTAATTCAGATGCTTACAATAAAAATTTTATACGATTAAAAAAACTAGCAGTTCTCAATGAAACTAAATTAGACGGAAAATATCCTAACTATCCAACTTACAAACAAATTGAAGAATTAAAAGAAAGTTTTAAAAAACAAAACAATAATGCAGAATACTTCATCAATAAAGAAGATTTTAAATTAAAAACGTTTGATAATATGGGAAATATTATTGGAAAACTTAATGATGAAAATTATGCACATAAATTAAGAAGAGCCTACTATTTTTGGGGGCATCTCTCAGATTTTGTACATTATTCTAATTTCAGCTTTAGACTAGAAAGAAAAATTAATCCAAGCCAAGACAATACTTATTTAATGTTTGCTGAAATTATTCAATATTCATATCAAGTAATAAAAACATCTTTTGAATATTTTGAAAGAACATATAAAATTGAACTTATTGATAAAAACAAATTATATGAACGTTACAAAGACGCTGAACATTAAAAAATATTATCCAAACAGTATTTATATTCTTAAACAAAATTAAAATTAAAGTTGATTTAATAAATGAATTCTAAAACCTTAAATATATGAAAACTATTAAACTTATTTTCTTTATCTGCTTTTTTACAAACACATACAGTCAATGTATTTCTTCAATATCTGCTGGAGACTTCTTTACAATTGCAATAAAAACAGATAATTCACTTTGGGCTTGGGGTAGACCTATTGGTGGAAACAATCTTTCAGGAGCAATACCGCCAACACAAATTGGAACTGCTACAAATTGGCAGAAAGTAAGTGCAGGTATGAATCACGTTCTCGCAATAAAAAATGATGGAACTTTATGGGCTTGGGGACAAAACAGCAATGCGCAAGTTGGCGATGGTACAACAATAATTAGATCTACACCAATTCAAATTGGCACCGCTAATAATTGGATGAGTATTTCCGCGGGTAGCTATCATAGTATTGCTCTGAAAACAGATGGAACGTTATGGGCTTGGGGTGCCGCAGATAATGGTCCGGATTTGTTGACACCGACACAAATTGGAACGGCAAATGATTGGGTTAAAATCGAAACTAACGATTCTAATACCCTTGCTTTGAAGACAAATGGAACTTTATGGTATCTAATTGGTAATGATGTAAATAATTTTAACCAAGTTGGAAATTCAAATAATTGGCAAGATTTTTCAATTAATGTGAATTCAAATTGGGGTATAAAAACAGATGGTACTTTATGGAGATTTAATACAGGATTTTCAAGTGCAGTTCAAGAGGGAACAGATAATAATTGGATTTCTGTTTCAGCTGGACAACAGTATGTAATAATTAAAAAATCAAATAATACAATCTGGTGTAAAGGAACGAATACTTATGGTCAATTAGGAACCGGAAACAATCTGGATATTAACACATTACCTATTCAAATAGGAACAAATAGTGATTGGAATAAAATTAGTGCCGCAAGATTTCACACATTATTATTAAATAATAGTAATAATTTATATTCTATGGGATACAATGGTTCAGGAGCTTTAGGTGATGGCACTTATACAGATAAGAATACTCCAATATTATTTAATTGTTCAACACTTGGTATAACAGTTTTCGACAGTGATAGTGTTTCTATATATCCAAATCCTTGTAAAGACTTCTTAAGTGTAGAATTGAAAAATGAAAGTAAAATAGACAATGTTACAATTATAGATATTTCAGGCAAAATACTTTTAGTGGAAAATAACGTTAGTTCAGAAATTGATTTGACTAATTTTAAAACAGGTGTTTATGTTATAAAAATCAATTCAAATGAAAAGGTTATTTATAAAAAAATAGTGAAAAATTAAAAAATACTACTGCC
>NZ_JACTAC010000133.1 GCF_014486675.1 Flavobacterium macrobrachii | reverse complement strand
AGCACATTGGCAATAGGCGGGCTTTCGTCTCCGCTTGATAGTTTTGAGGTAGCCGAAAGTTCAGTTCTCCGAACTAACTTTTGTGCTGAAAAGCCCGCCCATCGCCAATCTGCAAAACGTTAGCGGGCATTGTAAAAAACCGACCAAATAGACAACAATTGAAATAGAAATTAGAACAGAATGAAAATTATTAAAACCACTTTTGACGACTTTACAATTACGACAGACAAATCAAAAATGGATGTTGTTGCAATACATGAGTTTCTATCAAAATATTCAGGATGGAGTAAAAATATTCCATTTGAAAGAGTAAAGACTTCTATTGACAATTCGCTAAACTTCGGACTATTCCATAACGACAAACAAATTGGTTTTGCAAGAGTAATTTCGGATTTATCTACAATTGCGTATTTGGGTGACATTTACATTTTGGATAATTATCGTGGACAAGGACTATCAAAGAAGCTCATGGAATGTGTAATGAGCCATCCAAATTTAAAAGGTTTAAGACGATGGATTTTATTGACATCAACTGCAGATTGGCTTTATAAAAAATATGGCTTTATCAAGTTGCCTAAACCTGAACTATATATGGAATTATTTGACCCATATGTTTACAATTCAACAATAACTTAAACTAAGAAATTAGCTGCAAGAAAAGTACTGTTACCGTAATCACGCCAATAAATGGACTAAACGATTTTATTTAATGAAAATAAATATCAAAAATGAACAATAACTTAAACCAATAATGAATTAGCAATCCAACTGTTTGTGCTGAAACATTTTAGTTCCGACATTTTTATAAAACCCAAAACTTGTGTATATACCTGAGCTTGTGGTGACAATAAAATATATTTACCTCATACGATTGTTGATAAATAATATATTTTTATTGTTTTTCGATAAATATTTATTTATATTTGCAGAATAAATTTAAACCTCTAGCAAATGACAACAACAAATTCAACCGTCCTTAAAATTATGAATATCCTATTTTGGATTGTATTCATCGGACTTTGTATCAAGACTGGTGCATTATTGACTTCTTTCATCGTAAGCCTATTTGTAAACCCAGAAAGCTCTAACGATTTATACTTAGGACTTAACTTATTTGACCTGTATTCATTTAGTAAATCTCATTACATTTTTACAGCTATATTGTTTATGCTACTTACTGGACTAAAAGCATATATCACCTATTACGTTGTAAAAATTTTTATGAAGTTTGATTTGTCTAAACCGTTTCACGGCAATCTGAATAATATCTTTATAAAGATTAGCTATATCGCATTAGGAACTGGGTTACTTGCTATAATTGCAGAGAACTATGCTAAATGGATTATGAAGAAAGGCGTAACTGTTCCGATAGATTGGACAGGTAGTGAAATCCTATTGTTTGCGGGTGTTATATACTTGTTTGCACTTATCTTTAAAAAAGGATCGGAATTACAATCTGAAAATGATCTAACAGTTTAAACTATGGCAATAGTAGTAAACTTAGACGTTGTTATGGCTAAGCGGAAAATGTCACTAAATGAACTTTCTGAAAAAGTTGGGTTGACTTTATCGAACCTTTCCATTTTAAAGACTGGAAAAGCGAAGGCAATCAGATTTAGCACATTAGAGACGATTTGTATTGTATTGGATTGCCAGCCAGGCGACATATTAGAATATGTTAAGGACAAAAAAACAACAACGACCCGCTGACAACCAAAAAAATGAATTACAAAGAAATTGCCGAAATAATTATTGGACTGAAAAATGCAGACTTGGAGTTTCGGGACAAACTTATTCAAAGCGGACAACTAAGTGACGGATATAACGAAGAAATGAAAGAATTGCACAACAGAAATGCAAAAACCTTAAACGAAATAATTGACAAAATTGGCTATCCAACAACAATCAAAGTTGGTGAAGAAGCAAGTGAAGCAGCTTGGTTAGTTATACAACATTCTATCGGACAGCCTGAATTTATGAAAAAGTGTATGAACCTGTTAGAAGTTGCTGTTAGTGAAAACGAAGCAACCCCAAAAAATTTGGCGTATCTAATTGACCGAATAGCAGTATTTGAAGGGAAACCACAATTATACGGAACTCAATTTGATTGGGACGAAAACGGGAATTTAAGTCCTAATATTTTTGACGACTTGACAAAAGTAAATGAAAGAAGAAAATCAATTGGACTTAACACACTTGAAGAACAGACGAAAAAAATAAGAGAACAAGCGATAAATGAAAACCAATCACCACCGTCAGACTTTGAAATAAGAAAACAAGAAATTGAAGAATGGAAAAGAAATGTTGGTTGGACGAAATAACAACGACCCGCTAACAGCGGTAACTGTTGCACAACCTCAATAAAAAACTAAAATTTTAA
>NZ_JACTAC010000132.1 GCF_014486675.1 Flavobacterium macrobrachii | reverse complement strand
ATTATGCACTGTGCGAACTATTCTATTACTTTAAATATTATCAATTTCGCTTCTATTAAATTTGCTGGATTATTCGGGTCTTTAACCTCTACATTGTCTATTGTCAAATTCGGATTTCCTAGATTTTCAAGTTTCTTTTTACTTTCTTTTGAAAAACTATCATATTTTTTTGTTGGTATAACAGTAACCACTTCAAAAAGATTAGTTGATGTATGTAAGTAATTAAATACTCGTCTTGGGTTTTGAATTTGCCACATACCACGAATACGCAAGTTGGTAATTCCCAAAGGGTCAACTCGGTTTACTCTTCCTAACTCGTTAGTTTCAGCAAGTTCTACATTTGGAATTTCGTTTATTCCTTCAGTAATTTTTTGCTTTATGATTTGATAAGTTTCGTGAGTAGCTGCATAAATATTTCCATAAACCATCCACAAAGATTTTATGCTGTCGTCAGTTGTGTGTCCAACGCAATAAATCAAATCCTTTTCTGTCCAATCTTCACAAGTTCGACAAGCTTGAGTAATCATCGTGCTATTTGCTTGAACCGTTGATTTTGGATAAGAGCTATTTAAAGCCAAATCAGAATTTGCACTTTGAGTTTTCTTAACTTCAATAGCATCCCCACCTTTTATCATAATATCAGGTGGATGATTTTGGTTGCCTAACCAAGAAAATTCTTCATTGTATCTTCGCATTTTTTCCGTTTTATTTTCGGTCTGAATGGTATTTGCAAAAGCATCTTTAATGAAGGTTTCCAAAGCTTCACCTACATTATTCATTCTGTTTCTGCCTGAATAATGATTTCTGATTTCATAAATCGGATTTTCGGCAATATTTACAATGGCTTCTAAAATATTTGTCATATGGCTACAGCTTCTTTACTAATGTTTTTTAATTGATGTTTTGTTTCATTTTGTAGCAATTGGGCTTTTATACTATTGGCAAGAAAGTAAGCTAAATTTACCGGAACAGCATTACCAATCATTTTGTAACCTGCTGAAATATTGTCATAATGAAAAATAAAATCGTCTGGAAATGTTTGAATTCTTGCACATTCTCTAACGCTTAATCTTCTGTACAAATCTTCTTTTCCAGGAACAAAAACACGAATATTCTGTTCAATAAATTTCATTTTTGGAGCTTGTGGATGAATAGGAGCGTGGCGACCACCTGCCTGAATTGTGAAAGATTGTTCATCCCAACTCCTTACTCGATTTCTTGACATAAAAATAGTAGAAAAACCACCAGTCATATATTCGTGATTTGGAATTTTACAGTCGTTACCATTAGTTTTATTGCTTGTTTTTGCAGGAAGAGCACTGTCTTTTAAATCCCAAATAGCATCTTGTAATGTTAGTTTTTTGAAATTTGGTTTTTGAAATTGATAAGTAAAACCTAAATCTTTTCTTATACCGACAAAAATTACCCGTTTTCTGTCTTGTGGAACATTGTAATCACAAGCGTTTACCATTTCAAAAGAAAGTTCATAACCAACTCCTGCATTTCTGAACAATTCTTTGATATTTTCTAATGCTTCTGAATGCCGCCCCAATAACATTCCGCTTACATTCTCTGCCAAGAAGAATTTGGGCTGTTTGGCTTCCAAAATTCGGATAAAGTCATAAAATAATTGACCCCTTTTATCTGCAATTCCCTTCATTGCACCAGCTTCGCTCCAACTTTGACAAGGTGGACCTCCAATAATTCCATCACATTCGGGAACTTCGTCAGACGGAATATTTACAATACTTCGCTTATCTAAAATTGTGTGTGGATGATTTTTTTCATAAGTTTCCCAAATTTCTTTATCGTATTCGTTTGCCCAAATAACATTAAATCCTGCATTTTGGAAACCAAGGTCAAGTCCTCCTGCACCTGCAAAAAAAGATACTATATTCATATTGATAGGGATTTTTTAGATTTTAAATAAGCAACTTTTTCTTCGGCCAAAATCAAAGTTTCTTCATCGCAATTATTTTCATAGATTTTTTTAGCGATTAAATCACTAAAAAATTCAGTTCTCAATTTGTCAATGCTTAAATTAAAAACTTCAGATAAAAGAGTTAATCTCCTTTCGTCAAATTCTCTTTTATTGTTTTCTATTTTGCTAAGATTGGCAGAGTCTAAATCTAATTTAGCCGCCAATTGAGTAAGCGTAAAACCGTTTTCGGTTCTCAATCGCTTAATATATTCTCCAAAAGTTTCTTTCATTAGACTTGTCATTTATTGACAAAGTTAATTCTTCTTTTTGAATTGAGAAAATATATTTTGATTTTTTTGAGATGGTGAATTTATGACGAGTGCTCTAATCGCATTGTGCATAACGTTTTGCAGCTTGGCGAAGTGGCGGATTTTGAGGCACTTACTTTCAATTTAGCACTAATGATTATTAGAAATCCTAATGTTCAATTTAGCACTAAACCCGCCATTTTGCCAAACTGTT
>NZ_JACTAC010000131.1 GCF_014486675.1 Flavobacterium macrobrachii | reverse complement strand
TGTGTTTTTTTTATTTTTTTTTGAGAAGTTCTGCAACAGTTACCGCTGTTAGTGGCAGTTAAAATTTTATTCTGTATTCAATATTTGCAATAAAACTTCTTGTTAAGCCATCTGGTCTGCTATCTCTAACAATAAAAGGCATTCCTAAATTTAATTGAATAATATTTTTGCTGTTTATTTCATAATCTAAGTAAGCATTTCCATTTAGTGTAAGTCCTTGCGAACCTACAATTTCATTTTCAACATTAAATTCATCAGTATACTTGTCATTTGAAAGGTGATAAATTGGTAAAATACTCGGTGTCAATTTAAGTTTTGAGGTAATATTTATAGGATATGAAACTCGAAGTAAAACATCGCCACTTCTTTCAAATTTATTCGTTGATTGAAATGTTCTCAACTCAGAATTAATTGGATAATTCGTTGCAATAAATTGATTGTCATTTTGTGTTAAAGGTTGCTGAATGGCAGCTATCAACTGGATTTTCTTAATCTCATATCCAATTCCAAATATAAGGTCAAATGTTCCCAAACTTGCTTGATAGTCCATTGGTAGAGGAAGTTTGTCATAAGTTTTACTTGCATTTGATAATGGTATCTTTGCGCCTAATGTAAATTTTACCTTTTCACTTGCTTTAAAATTAGCATTTACAAAAATATCTGAAAGTCCGAAAGCAGATATCCCATTTCCATTTTGAGCAAGTGTTGTCAATTTAACATCAAGTCCAAATTTCTCACTCAATTGTCTATTATACTCTAAATAGTTACCATAAACAGAAATAGAGTTGTCTGCATTACCATAGAAAGCACCAACTTTGAATTGGTTATTAAAAACTTCTGTACTGTCTGTACTATTAGGTTTGAAACTGTTAATAGTACAAAAACCTGCGTCACTACAACCTTGTCCATAAGAATAGTTTGTTACCAAATAGAATAAGGTTATTGCCAATAGAATAAATTTAAATTTTGTCATATTTCGTTTATTATCGTTCAGTTTATCATTAATTACCGCTAACCTCAGACCATGAAAATCATCACAATCCTTTTATCAAAAATAGTGAAATTATTGGAAGTAGTTGATTTTGTTTGTTGGTATGGGTTTTAAAATAGAACTACTATAATTACAACTGCTTTTTATGTTTCAAAGATTAAAAAAACCGCCGAATGGCGGTTTGGTTTTTTTGATGCTACGAAGTCGGGAGACTTTGCGGAGCTGGGACTTTACGCATAATGGTAAATCAATAATTTGTTAAGCTGCGCTATAATTCAATGCGTATTCTTAAACTTAGATGCCAAAATAAGAGTTAATACAAATACTATTGTTGAAATAACATCATAAAAATCATAAACCCATGTTTTATATTTTGGTTTCCTTTTAATTAGTTCATTTCTTTGATTATTATCTAATTTATGATAGAAATAATAATAATTGATTAAAGACAGAATAATAATTGGTGAAAATAATATTGGAAAAGTAGGTTTTACTTTGAACAAAAAAGGCAATATTGCAACTAAAATTGTATTAAAATTGACAGTCTGAACAAATGCTAGATGCAATAAAGTGCTAAGTGGCGTTTCATATTTTGCATTCTTCATTAGTCTATTATGATAGGCAGAAAAAAAATCCAACCAAAAATTTTTTAAAAAAGTTATAGTATTCATTATGAATAGTATTGATTTTTTTCCAATGATGTTCACGATTTTCATATTTAGCGGGTTTTGTGCCCTGACAGGGTTTTATTGTGCAATAGTTACGGCTGTTAGTAGTAGTAATATTAATCTAATTCCAATCCATTGTAATGACCTTTCTCATTATCTATGATTTTATTACATCTCAATTTTCCAGCATCGCTTATCAGGTTCATATGTCTTTCAAATTTCATTCCGCCGTCAATGTCCGCTTTTAAATAAATTTTGTTAGCTTTCTTTAGAATTTTGAGATTGTATTTATAATAATCATTATCGTTTGTACAGATTTGTCTAAATTGAAAGTAGTATTTATTGTCATAGGTTACTAAAAAATCATTTTCACCATATTCAGTTTTGATTTTTCCTGTTCCATTTCCGTTAAACACAACTTCGTGATATTTATTAGCAAACATTTCAGCGTCACTTTTTCGGTTTATTGTGTAATAACCTTGATAAACTATTACTTTTTCGATGTCAAGTTGGTTTTCTGTTTCAACATTAATTGAAGTTAATTCCACAATCTTAATTCTCTCATTAAATTTAAAAAGCAAGAAAACTGAAATTGCTAAAATGCAAAATATTTATACCATTTTTTTGGTTTTCTTACTCATAAGTTCTTTTTAAGTTTTTCGTTCTGAATTATTACTGCTAACTAGTATATATCCGAAACTTGTTTCGCTATTACACCCTAAAAAGGAGTAATAGTCGAAAATTTCTGAATATTATTCCCAAAAATAAAACAAACTCCTCACTCCATTTTACGGTTTTCCGTAATCACTTAAAATTATTTTATTTTCTTCTTGTCTAAAAATAATAATTCAATTCATAGCTAGGTTAGTTTTGCTGTTTTTGAGGTAAAAAAAACGTTTAAATACATTTTTCAT
>NZ_JACTAC010000130.1 GCF_014486675.1 Flavobacterium macrobrachii | reverse complement strand
AGCATAAACACTTAACAAAGGAGATTGTCCCAACTGAACCTGAAAGTTTTCGAAATCCAATAACTTACTAACCGCTGCATAGGTAAAAAGCACGATGTGCAATAGTGCTATGACGTAAATAATATTGGTCTTGATGGTAGGAGATAACATCATTACAAACCGTTTTTTAGAAATTACAGTTGTAAAATTGCCAATTAAATTGTTACAAGTATATGCAAATCAGGTATTTCGATATTCTATTTGGAAAAGCGAAGTATTAACCGCGTTTTGAAGAAGATCGGCTCAAATTACTTGGAGCATAACCATACTGTTTTTTAAAAGCCTTATAGAAATTAAGATAAGTGGTAAACCCACACATAAAAGCAATCTCTTTTAAAGTAATAGAACTGTCCATAATTAGAGAGTGAGCTTTTTTTAGCCGTTCTTCATGATAAAAATGATAAACACTAGTGTGATAATGTTCTCGAAAACCAACCTTTAATTTATACTCTTCACTACCAAACAACTTAGCCAATTCCCTCAAGGTGGGCAATGGCTCATCAAGATGCTCCAATATATAGCGGTGCAAATTTTGTAGTTTTTCAAGTTCACCTTCAAAACCAGTGGTAGGTTCTGTTGAAATACTTACTGTAGCAGCTACTTTGTTAAGGGTGGTAATCAGTGAAGTGATTAGTAGTGCCGTTCCTTGGTTCAATCGACTAACATTACAATAAGCCGGAAATAAACACCTGTCTTTAGTAATAAAAAAGAGTTCAATTCTACTACAAATAGAATTAGTCGCAACCTCATCGGCCAACAATGTCTTCCAAACATCGATAGACCGCTCATTGATTATGCCGTCAAAAGCAACACCTATCAAATCTTCAGGATTATAGTGCAACAATCGAACAACCTCCAAATTATAATCCTGAATACGATAATGGCCATCCAAAACAAATACCAATTGTGTACAGTTTTGATAAGGATAATAAGGTGGAACAATACCTAGCGATAAAGTTAAATGCTGAAGCTGATGAGCCAAACCATGAATAGTATTCAGTAGAACATCATAGTCGTCGTTAGGATTGGTTTCTGGAGTAAAATCAGTCGGTTGACCAACAGCAATTTCAAAGAGCCGCTGATAAATAACGTTGATTTTCTCCAAATCGGTTGAGGCAGACATGATGATAGATTTTGATATGTTTTGGTGGAAAAAGAAGTTGAAACAAGGACAACAAACCTATCAAATTAAACCATTTTATACTAAAACTATAGTATTCAATTCTAGAATTAAACACCATAAATCAAAGAATGTAAAAGACAATTTCTATTGATAAAATCAGTAATAAACGCTGCTATAGCTTGAATAATAAAACATGGCTCATGGCTTAAAACACAGAACATTTTTTTCAAAAAATAACATTATAAAAAGATACCCGAAAACCCAAAAAGAGTATGCAATTCCGAAATGAGTACTATGCAATTCTGGAATATAAAAGCAATGAAGTTGTCGTGTTGTTGAACACGATATAGATTTGTCGAGCAAATAAAGCCAAAAAGTATGATACCCTTTTCAGAAAACTTGAGCATCGAAACAGAACAAAAACTAAAACAAATAGAATATACTGCTGTTGGCAATACAACGGAGTACTATTTTCAAGCAATACTCATTTTTCAAGAAGCATTAGAAAAATTATGTCACCGTTTTACACAACAAAAAGTAATAAATGCTGAGGTCGAAATCCAATTTTTCAAAACAATAAAACCCCAGTGGACGAGCAAACTAATTTATTACAACGAACGCTACAACATGGAGCAAAACAAACCGGCTGGAACTCAAAAAACAATTAGAAAATACTACGCCAAACAAATAAAAAAAATCAACCAATACTTTATTGAGAACCAAGAGTTCTATAAATATTACAACAATGGAAATCAACATCTGGACGATAAATACTTTCTAAGAAACCAACAAGACATAAAACTATCGTTGGACAGCTATTATTTCATCGCCGATAAAAGTTTTACAACGGGTTATGACTATAAAGCCGCACAACTAATAGCCTTTGAAAAATTACAAAAGCAGTTGACAGAAGAAATAAAAGAATACACAAATAAAGGGAATAACAACCAATCAAATCTAAAATGGACAGGCTCCAAAGTAGGAATGGTCGAATTAATCTACGCCTTGCATGCAGAAGGAGTTTTCAACGAAGGAAAATGCGAACTAAGAGAAATCGTCTACAACTTCGGGAAAATCTTTAATGTAGAAATAGGCCAAGTCCACAGAACCTTTTATGAAATTTGTGCAAGAAAATCAGAGCGCGCCAAGTTTCTAAACACACTAAAAGAAAACCTCTTAAAAAGAATAGAACAATCAGACAAATAGTAGCACTATTTATTAAAACTCCATAAAAGTCAAGATAAAAAAAAGTGGTTTCTTCTTCCCTTATTCCAAAAATTTATCTGTAAAAATCCGTGTAATCCGTGGCTAAAAAAAAAGAAGTCAGAATATCTCCTCCCGCCTTCCCTAACCTATGCCTTTCTAACTCCAAGTGAAACGCCTTTTTAACACCTACAAAAACTATATTTCTATGTGTT
>NZ_JACTAC010000012.1 GCF_014486675.1 Flavobacterium macrobrachii | reverse complement strand
TATTAGTGTTTTCGTAAAGAACGATCATACCCGAATATAAAATTGAATTATTTGAAAACATCGGAACATCATTCCATGCTGCAACTAATGCTCTACAACCAGTATCCAAAGTGATTAACTCCCAACCAACTTCACCACCTTTACTAGGATCTATATCATGATAAACACCATATATTGTGTTAGAAAATAAGGCTTCATCTAAACTAGGTAGGTTTTCATCAAATCTCCATCCAGTTGAACCGTTTGCATTGCCTGTATTAAATGAAATCATACCATTTGAACCAACTATACAAGAGCTATATGTGTTGTTATAAAAACAAAAATTAAAGGGTAAATTTATTACAGGTGACCAAACATCATCTATGTTTACGCTTATAGGATTGGTAAGACAATTGTATTGATAAGGTGGATTATATGCTATTTGTTCAACGGAATATGAAGTAGGAGAACCTAAAGTTAAATATGTAGCTTCTAAATCTACACAAGCAGATGAATTGCATGAGCTTATTGGATCGGGATCTGAACCTAGCAAACCTAAACCTCCTGAGGAAATGTTAGGACAACCATCGGTTGTATTTCCAATCCCATTTCCAGCAACACATGGTTCAGGTGATGTTACACATATACCAAATGTACCATTATTGTCATTTCCAAATTCCCAAAATCTAACATATAAAGTTATTCCTGGTGTTAACCCTGTTAAATCAATCATAGACATCATACCATTTGAACTATCATCATCATCGCATTCTAACAAGTTTAGAGATCCACACGAACCAGTATAAATAGCCATTCCACTGTCTGTAATGGTACCTTGTCTGGTATCAACTCTAATAGAACCATTTGCAGGTACTACTACAGTGAACCATATGTCACCACCAGAGTAGCCTGCACAACCCGGAGCAGGAACACTTGGACTAGATGTTGCTCCTGTATTAGAATATGTTGAATAATTACAATCAGAACTAACTGATAGAGGAATAGCTGTGGAGCAATTATCGTTAGTAACAGGCGGTGCAGGACAGTTTATTGAAAACGTAACAGCTCCACCAGTATTGCTTTCAGGATCTAAAAGTAAATAATAAGTTGTTCCTGCTGTCAGATTAAAAGTAGGACTATTAGAGTTACCTGTCATATCATCAATACAAGTCCATCCAGTAGCTCCGCATCCTGAACTTGCTAATTTAAACTGATAATCAATAAAAGTAAAAGAGCTAGTTTGAGAAATACTATAAGGACCAGTTATTGAAGGTGTAAATGTATATATTGTTTCACTTCCTGGTGTTGACCATCCACAAGCCGATGTGTTGTAAAACCCATTTCCTGCAGGTACATTCAAGTTAACTACTGTATTGCAGCTAGAAATGTTATTTATAGCTGAACATGGATTTACAGGTGTTGAAACACAGATGGTAAAGGTGCCTTGTCCAGTTCCATTCGAATTACTATAAATTCTAACATAATAATTTAAACCAACTGTTAATCCTGTAAGGGTTGTTGTCTCTGTGCTAAATCCCGTAGTATTGTTTGTGCAATTTAGGCTTATAAGGCTACCACATGAGCCTCTAAAAACTTGAAATACTATGTTGTTCATTGATATAGCAGAGATACTGATAATATGTGATGTACTTGTTGCGGTAAAATTATACCAAACATCGTCATCAGCATTCCCTGTACAGCCTGGTTGTGATTGAATTGCCCCTACAGTGGTTCCATTTGTAGTGACTGAACAACTGTTAGAAGTGTTAACGGTTAAAGGAGTCGAGTTGATACATTCGTCATTTGAAGGGATTGTTGGTGAACATTGAATTGAAAAACTTACATTTCCGCCAGTTGTGTTCTGAGCATCCATAAGTATGTAATATGTAGTTCCAGCAATTAAATTAAATGTAGGGCTCGTGCTGGAACCATTTATACTGCCAATACAGTTCCATCCTGTTGTTCCATTACAACCTCCAATACTGTTCTTAAATTGATAATCTATTGTACTGTGAGAACTTGTTTGACTTATTGAGTATGCTCCTGTAACTGTTGGTGTAAAACTGTATATTAATTCGCTTCCAGAAGTAGAAGAACCACAACCAGAGGTAGCATAAATTCCTGTTCCTGATGTAAAAGTCGCATTTGTTATATTTCCACATGAACTTATATTTGTTATTGTTGAACATGGATTAGGAGGAGTGGTAACACATAAACTGAAGCTACCATTACCAGTACTTGAGCCAAAACTATAAACTCTAACATAGTAAATATTTGTTGGTGTCAAACTATTTAAAGTTATGGTTTCGGTTGAGCTTCCGAAAGTATTATCAACACATCCCAAGCTTGTTAAACTCCCACAAGAACCACTAAAAACCTGTAAGACAGCGTCTGTTAATGTTCCTGGGGTAACGGTAATTGTATGAGCAGATGAAGTGGCTGTAAAGCTATACCAAACATCGTCATCTGCGGTGCCAGTACAACCAGATTGCGATTGGGTAGCGCCAATAGTACTGCCATTTGTACTTGTGCTACAGGTAGTGCTGGGG
Organism: Flavobacterium macrobrachii; assembly: GCF_014486675.1. Taxonomy (GTDB): domain Bacteria; phylum Bacteroidota; class Bacteroidia; order Flavobacteriales; family Flavobacteriaceae; genus Flavobacterium; species Flavobacterium macrobrachii. Next base: position 54,928 of record NZ_JACTAC010000012.1, on the reverse strand, counting down.
TTTACAGTCAGATTGGTTGCACCGCTGCAATTGTTATTTGCTGGTGGAGATGTTACACATAATGAAGTCAAATTCATATTCGAATTTGCGCTACCAACATTAACAACTTTGATGTAATATGTGCCATTGTTTAAGGTAGTAGTAATAGTTTCTGTTTGATTTGAATTGTTGTTAGTGTCGTTATTTGCACAGGCTATTTGAGTTAATCCTGTACAGGCAGAAGTTGAGGAAATTAATTGTAAAAATAAGTTTCGATTAGTAGCGTTGGCAGTGATTGTAACACTTTGCGGACCACTTGTTACAACAAATCTATACCAACGTTCTCTTTGAAAAGAGGTACTACCGGTACATCCTGAAATATTCGGAAGGTCTTGAGTGTTATCGCTAACATTTGCATTCAAACAACCTCCATTTATAGTAATCAGAGTTGCATTACTACAACTTGTTTGTGCTTGAATAGTAAAATTAACAATTAAGAGTAATAATAAAAGGAAGTATTTTTTTTTCATAATCGTCTTGATTTTGGATGAAATGCTAGTCAAATTTTACAATAAAAGTTAAAAAAATAAAATTTGACTGTTAAAATGAATGAAATAGTCGTTAAAATGTAATTTTATTCAAATAGTTTGGCTTTCATTGTAAATTTTTGTTTCGTATTTTTACAGAAATTACAAGTGTATTTTGCAAGTTAAAAATCAGAAAATCAATATATTTGAAAATGAAGTCTCTCTTTTCATAAAGCGGGAAGATTTGTCGCATCCCTATATTTCTGGGAACAAATTTCGAAAGTTAAAATACAATCTCATTGAAGCTAAAAATCAGCAAAAAACTATTCTATTGACTTTTGGTGGTGCTTTTTCCAATCATATTTTGGCGGTTGCTGCAGCAGGTAAAGAAAATGACTTTAAAACCATAGGAATTATTCGTGGAGAAGAATTGAAAGACCAAGTTAATAATAATTTAACCTTACTTAAAGCTCAAGAATTTGGAATGGTTTTTGACTTTGTTTCAAGAGAAGAGTTTAGAAATAAAAATAATTCCTGTTTTATTGAAAAACTTACAGAAAAATTTCAAGATTTTTATCTAATTCCCGAAGGCGGAACCAATGAGTTTGCAGTAAAAGGCTGCGAAGAAATTTTAACCGAACCTGATGATGATTTTGATTTTATTTGCTGTGCTGTTGGAACAGGTGGAACAATTTCGGGATTGATTAATAGTTCAAAAAATTGTCAAAAAGTTTTAGGATTTCCAGCATTAAAAGGTGACTTTTTACAAGATGATATTCGTAAATTTGCAAATAAAGATAATTGGGAATTAATAACCGATTATCATTTTGGAGGTTATGCAAAAATTGATGAAAAACTAATTCACTTTATCAATGATTTTTATATAAAATACAGCATCCCTTTGGATCCAATTTATACTTCCAAAATGGCATTTGGAGTGATTGATTTGATTGAAAAGGGATATTTTCCGCCAAAATCCAAAATTTTACTTATTCATACTGGTGGATTGCAAGGTGCAAAAGGTATGAATGAAGTGTTGAAAAAAAAGAAATTAACCCAAATTAATATACATGTATAAGAGATTTTTTTTATTGTTTTTGTCCATTTTTGTTGTTGCTTGTAGTTCCAATAAACCCGTTGTTAGAACTACCAAATCAGCTCCTACAAAACCACGAACAACAACAGCTCAAACTACCCGGAAAAAGCCTCAATCAACTTCACCTTCTCTAGCAAAAATTGAAACAAAGAAAACTTCTGAGAATTCAAATTCAACAAATAATTCTCAAGGTGAAACAGTTGTTTTAGAAGCAACTACAAGAGTGAAAGTGACTACCGAATTAGTTTTGAAATATATTGATAGTTATAAAGAAATAGCTAAAGATAATATGGTAAAAAGTGGAATTCCTGCCAGTGTTACTCTAGGGCAAGCTATTTTAGAATCAGGTGCAGGAACTGGACCTTTGAGTGTTCAAGGTAACAATCATTTTGGAATAAAATGTCATAAAGAATGGACTGGAGCAAGTATTCGTCACACCGATGATGAAGAAAATGAATGTTTCAGAAAATATGACGATCCAAGCCATTCGTTCCGCGACCATTCCTATTTTCTGGTAAGTCGTCCACGATATGCCGATTTGTTCAAACTAGATAAGGATGATTACAAAGCTTGGGCAAAAGGATTAAAAGCCGCAGGTTATGCGACCGATCCAAAATATCCCGATAAATTAATCAGTTTGATTGAGCGTTATCAATTGCAAAAATATGATGCTGAGGTGTTAGGAAAAGAATATATTCCGACTTTAAAATCAGAAACAATTGCCTACAACGATGCTTCCAAATATACTGTTGTTAAAGGCGATACTCTGTATTCAATCTCAAAACGATTTAACATTTCGATTGATGATTTAAAAAAGAAAAACAATCTTACAGATAATACACTTTCATTAGGACAAAGTATAATTGTCAAATAATTAAAAAAAATGATATACCAAAGAAGTAGTCAGCTTTTTGCTGAAGCAGAAAAAGTAATTCCAGGTGGTGTAAATTCTCCTGTTAGAGCATTTAAAGGAGTAGGTGGAACACCAATTTTTGTCAAAAGTGCCAAAGGTGCTTATCTATTTGACGAAGACAATAATAAATTAATAGATTACATTAATTCTTGGGGACCAATGATTTTGGGTCACGCCTTTGAACCAGTTGTAAATGCAGTTATCGAAAAAGCAAAAAAAGGAACTTCATTTGGAATGCCAACCGAGTTAGAAACCGAAATTGCTCAGCTTGCTGTTTCGATGGTGCCAAATATTGATAAAATACGTTTTGTAAACTCAGGAACCGAAGCTTGTATGAGTGCAATTCGTTTAGCAAGAGGTTTTACCAAAAAAGATAAAATTATCAAATTTTCTGGATGTTATCATGGTCATTCCGACTCGTTTTTAATTGCTGCAGGTAGTGGTTTAAGTACGTTTGGTGTGCCAAATAGTCCCGGAGTTACTCAAGGTACAGCAAAAGACACTCTATTAGCAAGTTTCAATGATATTGAAAATGTAAAAGCATTGTTCGAATCTAATAAAAATGAAATCGCAGCCTTAATTATTGAACCTGTCGCAGGAAATATGGGTTGCGTTCCACCAAGAGAAGGTTTTTTACAGTCCTTACGTCAACTTTGTGATGAAAACAATGCATTATTAATTTTTGACGAAGTAATGACAGGTTTCCGTTTAGCAAAAGGTGGTGTTCAAGAATTGTATAATGTTGTAGCAGATATAGTTTGTTTTGGTAAAGTAATTGGCGGCGGTTTACCGGTTGGAGCTTTTGCAGGAAGAAACGAAATTATGAATTATTTAGCGCCAATTGGACCAGTTTATCAAGCAGGAACATTGTCGGGAAATCCGTTAGCAATGGCTGCAGGTAAAGCAATGCTTGAAGCCTTAAATAACGATGACGAAATTTTTACTCGATTAGAAGAAAAAACAGCTTATTTACATCAAGGAATTCATAAAGTTTTAACGGAAAATAAAATCGATTTTACAATTAATAGAGTAGGTTCAATGATTTCGGTTCATTTTGATAAAAATCCAGTTTTCGATTTTCAAACGGCAAAAAATGGCGATAACGAAACTTTTAAAAAGTTCTTCCACGGCTTGTTAAACGAAGGAGTTTATATTGCACCATCAGCTTATGAAACATGGTTTATAACCGATGCATTGACTTATGAAGATTTAGATTTTACGATTAATGCTATAAATAAAGTAGCAAAATCATTATAAAAAAAAAGTCTCCATTAGGAGACTTTTTTTATTTACCTGTTAATCTGTTAAGAAGTTCAGAGTTTTTATCTAACTTTTCCATTTGTTCGCTAGTTAAAGAAGCTCTAAGTTTTGCATCTATAATTCTAGTTAGTTCGTTTTTTCTTTCAGAAGTTAATCCTTCTTCAGCTAGTACCGCATGTTTTTTTGTGAATAGACTAGTTAACGATCCTAATTTATTTTCTTCTAAACCAAGAAACCTAATTAATTCATAAGCATCACTTTTTGCCTTAGCTTCAGGAGTTAGCTCTTTTTTAGCTATTTCTTCTTTCGAAATAACTTTTTTATCTTGTGCATTTGCATTAAGAGAAAAAGCAAAAACTAAAGCTAATATGGTAATAATTTTTTTCATGTTGATAATTTGTTTGGTGAATTAATGTTCCAAAGCTAAATTATTTTTGTCTTAACTCAAAATCTTTTTTTATTTTTCTTCCAATTTTGGTGTTTCTTGAGTGTTGCCTTTTCTTTCTGCAAAACGCTTTTTCATTTTAGATTTACCTTCTTCACGGTTTTCTTCCCATTTTTTGTATTGCTCAGGAGTTAAGATTTTTTTCATCTCAGCTTTATTGGCAATTTGCTCATCCAACATTTTGTTTTTCATAGCATAAATTTCATCCGATGTTGGTTTTTTTGCATCGTCTTTTTTGGCTTGAAATTCTGCTTTTTTAGCTTCTCTTTTTTGGGCTTGTTCCAATAAAAGTTTTTTTACTTCAGCAACTTGTTTGTCGTTTAAATCTAAGTCAAGTTTCATTTTTTTAGCTTGAAGTTCAACGCGTTGTTCTGTAGTAAGTTTTTCTTTTTGCTCTCTTTTTCCTTGTGCAAATGTTGTCATTCCAACAAATAATAGTGCAGCTAAAAATACTTTTTTCATGTTATAATTTTTTAAAGTTTATGGTAATAAGACAATCGATTTTTGAAAAGGTTTAATCGGTAGCGAAAAATTAACATTATGAAATATGACTTTTGTCATTATGAAATGAAAACTAAGTTTTATATTTGCACCGTGAAAAAATTTGTAATCATAATTGCTTTACTATTCATATCAAAACCAATCATTCCGGTTATTGATTATATTATTAATTATGATTACATCGTTAAAGAACTTTGTGAAAACAAAGAAAAACCAGAACTTCAGTGTAATGGTAAATGTCAGTTGATGAAAGAAATGGCAAAAGCCGCCGAAGAAGATACAGCCAACGACAAATCAAATTCATCCGATAAAAAGGAAAATCACAAAAACATCGAAGTCCTTTTTTACACCGAAATCAAATCATTGGTTTCCAATCAAACTAGAGTTCAAAACCTAAATACGGTTATTGACGACTATTCTAATCTTTATAGCTATAAGACTAGTTTTTCTATTTTTCATCCACCAGCTGTAGTTTCATAAATTTTTATAAGCAATTTATTTTTAATGAATTGCAGGAATTCTTATGTTCCAAAACGATTGTTTGAAAATTAACTTTTCAAGCATAGTATCACTTATAAATAATTCAAAAAATGAAATTACAATTAAAAAGAATTTTTGTTGTAATGAGTTTTGCCATAGCTTTTACATCTTGTTCTAGCGATGATAACAACTCTGAAACAACAGGAAAACTCGTTGTAGAATTTGATAATATTTACAAAGCAGCCAATTTTGCTTTTAATACAGAATATACAAATTCTAATGGTGAGAAAATAAAAGTTACCACAGCAAAATATATTGTTAGCAATATCGTTTTAACAAAAACTGATGGAAATACTTTTGTTTACCCAAAAAATGATAGTTACTTTATTGTAGACGAATCCAATTCAGAAAGCACAGAATTAGTTTTAAACAATGTTCCTGTAGCAGATTATAAATCCATTAAGTTTGGCATTGGTGTTGACCAAGAACGTTGGCAACAAGGTGTTGAGGCACAAGGAAATTTTTGGGCTGAAGCACAAGCTGCCGATATGGAATGGGGTTGGACAGCAGGTTACAAATACGTAAATCTTGAAGGAACTTTTACTACACCAAGCAATGCAACCGCTTCTCAATTTCAAGCACATACTGGTCGTTCTGCGGAGAATTACAACTACACTGAAATTTCATTGAATTTTCACGAAGGAGAAAATGCTTTAGTTAGAGGAAACAACAATCCTCAAATCCATATTATGGCAGATTTGTCGCATATTTTGGATGGAACTAATAAAATCAATCTTTCAGAAGGTGCATCAATTCATGGTGGTGTAAAAATGTCGCTAATGACACAAAACCTAAGCAATATGTTTACGGTTGATCATGTACATAACGATTAAAACAGTTATGAAAATGAACAGCAAGAACTTTTTCTTACTGGTTGCCATAGGTTTTCTCTCTATTGCTTGTAATAGCGATGATGATGACTATACTGATGTGCCAATTGCATTTGAAAAACCATCCAATTTTCCAGAGGTAATGTATGACCTAAACGGTTATCCATTGTCAAAAGCTGGTGTCGAACTAGGTAAAAAACTCTTCTATGATGGTAGATTATCCAGTGATGGTATAATTTCATGTGGTTTTTGCCACATACAAGATGATGCGTTCACACATCATGGTCATACATTTAGTCATGGCGTAGGCGAAGGTATTGGTACCAGAAATGCACCACCTGTTCAAAACATGGCTTTTCAAAATAATTTCATGTGGGATGGAGCAACTGATGATTTAAACGCATTGTCACTAATTCCTATTAGTAGTCCAATTGAAATGGATGGAAATTTAAATACCATTGTGGCTATGCTGAATAGTGATGCGCAATACAAATCGATGTTTGCCAGAGCATTTCCTAACAAACCTATTGATACTGAACACATGCTCAAAGCATTGGGACAATTTATGGTGACTATGGTTTCATCCAATTCTAAATTTGATAAATACAGAAGAAATGAAACTGGAGGAAATCTAACAGCAGTTGAATTAGAAGGTTATCAACTTTTTAATCAAAAATGTGCTTCTTGTCATGCTACCGATTTGTTTACTGATAACACTTTTAGAAACAATGGATTACAGCCTAATCCACAAATTGATGATAAAGGTCGCTATAACGTGACACAATCGGAAATGGATAAGTACAAATTCAAAGTGCCAAGTTTGCGCAACATAGAAAAAACAAAACCCTATATGCACGATGGGAGATTGTTTACCCTTGAAGCCGTTTTGGATCACTACGCATCGCAAGTGGTTGATATGCCAACGCTCGATCCATTATTAAAACAAAATGGTTCTACAGGTATTCCACTAACAGCTGCCGAAAAAACAAAAATAATTGCCTTTTTAAAAACATTAACAGACGAGGATTTTTTAACGAATCCTAAATTTTCAGAAAATTAATAATTAACAAAATAACAAAAAATGAAAACATTTAAAAATATCGCTTTAACTCTTTTATCTTCAACTTTATTTTTCGCTTGTTCAAGTGATGATGACAATAATACAACACAAGCAAAAGCTAATGCTAATGTAACTTTTGATGCAAGAGTTGGAAGTGCCGATTTCGCTTTAGACACACCTTATACAATCAACGGAACTTCATACCAATTTGATGGATTAAGATATTGGGTTGGAAATGTTGAATTTGTAAATGCTAACAACGAAACAGTAGCATTTGAAGACAGCTATTTCCTTATGGAAGAAACCAAAGCAGTTGCTGTTCAAGAAGGTGATTTTACTTATCCTGCCAAAAAGAGAGAAACTTTTGGTTTAAATAATCTTCCTGTTGGAAATTATACAAAAATCCGTTTTACAGTTGGAGTTGACGCAGTTTATAACGATAATTTAAGTTTACAAGCTGGAGAACTTTCTCAATTAAACGGAATGACAAACATTTCTTGGATGTGGCACACTAGCTATATTTTCTCTTCATTGAAAGGAAAAAATACGGCTTCTAACCAAGCTATAACTGTAGAAACAGGTTTAAATGCAAATTACAGAACGGTTGAAATTACGCTAGCAACTCCATTTGAAGTAAAAGCAAATCAAGTAAATACTTTAGGGTTGAATGTAGATGTGGCTAAAATTGTTGACGGAATTGATTTAGCAGCAACACCAACTGTTTCTGCTTCTACACCAACGGTAATGTCAGCTGTAGCTAACAACTTTAGAGATAAAGTATTCAGTGTAAAAAGCGTTGAATAATGAAAAATAACCAGTTCAATAAAATACAATGCGGATTTTTAGGTTTACTAACTTTTGCATTCATAAGTTGCTCTGGTGATGATGATTATCAGGAACCAAAACCGTTGGTGGAAGTTCCTGATAATTTTCCTTCGTTTATTGATAGTCAAACAAATCCGTTGTCAAAAGATGGTATTGCATTGGGCAAAAAACTATTTTATGACAAAACGTTATCAGGAAATAATAATGTGTCTTGTGCGAGTTGTCATTTGCCAGAGTTAGCTTTTTCTGATGGTGTTGCTTTGTCTAATGTTGGTGTTTCGGGCAATCAATTGCATAGAAATGCTCCGGCGTTAATCAATTTAGCTTGGGCAACCAACGGTCTTTTTTGGGATGGTGGTTCAACCAATTTAGAATCGCAAGCATTTGCACCGTTATCGCATCCTGATGAAATGTTTCAAAATTTAAACCAATTAATTCAGGAACTTGAAGCAAAAACAGAATATATAACACTATTTCAAAAAGCATTTGGACAACCTGTATCTCAAACAGGAATTGTTAAAGCATTAGCGCAGTTTCAACGAACTTTAGTTTCTGGAAATTCAAAATACGACAAATTTGTCCGCAATGAAGCTGATGGAATTTTAAATGAAGCCGAATTAGATGGCTTAGCTTTAGCAGAGCAATTTTGTTTTTCATGTCATCAAACACCTTTATTAACGGATAATCAATATCATAATAATGGTTTGGACGATGATTTTTCAAATACGGCTTTTGAAGGTATGTTGCAAGGAAGATATCGTGTAACAAACGACATCAATGATTTGGGAAAATTCAAAACACCAACACTTCGAAATATAGAAAAAACGGCACCATACATGCACGATGGTCGTTTTTCAACATTAGAAGAAGTTATTGACCATTACCGTTTTGGAGTAAAAAATTCACCTTCACTGGCTTCACAATTAAACCAAAACAATACGCTGGGAATTCCGTTATCCCAAACAGAAAAGAATAATTTAATTGCTTTTCTAAAAACGTTAACCGATGAGGAATTTTTAAATAATCCTCGTTTTAAGTAAAAAATAAATGAAAAAATATAGTTTCCTTTTTCTAATTGTATTTCAATTAACAATCGCTTCCGTAAATGCAACCAATCCACCAAAGTTTTCTTCTCACAATCATCTATTAGATTTAAAAGAAACCCTTTGCGATGCTTGCGGATGTTCGGCTAGTGGCGGAAGTATGGGTTTTGCTTCTATTTTAAATCCAAATTTTATAGGCGTTCGCTATTTTAATCAATCCTATAAAAGTACCGATGGTTTGTATAGTAATTCGCCTTGGTATGAAGAAAATTTCAATACCATTCAAGTTTGGGGAAGAATTCCAATTACTAAAAAAATACAGATTTCGGCTTTGCTTCCATATCATTTCCACAATCGAGAATCAGTTAACGGAAAACAAAACATCAGTGGAATTGGAGATGCAACTTTACTCGGAATGTATGAAGTTTTTAAGACCAAAAAGGACAGTGCCGTTTTTAGTCATACTTTACATTTTGGTGGTGGTTTAAAAATTCCATTTGGAAAATTTGACGAAGCCAATAACGGTAGCATAAACCCAAGTTACCAAGTTGGAACTGGAAGTTGGGATTATATTCTAGCAACGGAATATGTAATCAAAAGAAAACAATTCGGGTTGAACACCATGCTGAATTATGTCATCAAAACCGAAAATGATAAAAACTATCGCTTTGGAAATCAAACCAATTACGCTGGAACTTTTTTCTATTTAGTTGAGACTTCAAAATTTACTTTTGTGCCACAACTCGGTATTGCTGGCGAAATTTATGAAGATAATTATCAATACAATCAAAAAGTAAGAGGAACAGCAGGCGATATTCTTTTGAGTAAAATTGGTTTTGAAATCGGCAAAAACAGATGGTCATTTGGAGCTAATACAATGTTGCCAATCCATCAAAATCTAAATGCTGGTCGAGTAGAAGCCAACTATCGTTGGAGTGTTAATTTGAATTACACTTTGTAAAAAAAATAAAAGGGAATTAACCATCGATTAATTCCCTTTTTATATTTTCTAAAAGGATTTATTTCCCTAAATATTCCACAATTTTAGCATCGCCATCAACTACAACTTTCATCAAGCCGTGTTTTGATAAACCTTTGCTCGCAGCATCCCATTTTTTGCCGCTTAAACCCGATTTTTCTTTTAAATCACCAATCTGAATTCCTTCGTTTACCTTTAAAATTTCGATAATGTGTTTTTCGTCTTCCGTTAATTCTGGACCTTTTTTCTCAGGTCGCATTTGAGGAAAGAATGATACATTTGATTGTATTGTGTTGAAAACTAATCTGTTTTGAGAGTTTTCATTTTCTTCGTGACAAATTCGTGACTGATATTGATGATTTATATGCAAATATCGGAAATTATTTGAGTTTATTCATATACTTTGATGTATCCTTTGAATGGAAATTTTAATTCTAAATTTTTCACTAAAGATTTATCTTCAATTTCATTATATCTTTCAATCGAAGTTTCCAAACCACTCATTGAATGACTTACTTTTTCTTCATACTTAATTGTAAGTACAGTATCAATAGGTGCATCAACAGACCAGCTATTAAAGTCTGTTTTAGAATCCCCAGAAAACCAACCATTTGGAGTTAAATGCCAATATGTGTATTCTTTACTTAAAGCCATAGTATTTTTATTTATTTATTAATTTTCTTTTTTATGTTTCCAACCAACATTCCAATTCCCAAGTGATTTGTTAAACCAAGATTTCTCAATAATAGATAAATATTTTAATGATTTAGAAATTCCCCCTGTATATTCAGGTTCAAGTGCTAATGTGATTCCATTAACTCTATTGAATATCCATTTTATTAATTCATTATCTAATGAAATAGCTTCTTTAACATCCTTGTCTTTCATATAAGATATTTTCTTACTAACATCTAAATTATTTGTTAGAGTGAAATAATCTAAATCAATATCAAAAAAGACATTTTCTATCTTTGATTTAAACAAAGCTTTTTTTAATTCTTGTTCTGTTTTGAATTTTCTTATGGTATGTTTTTTTCCTTTGAAATCTTCAAGGTATTCATCTTCTAATGTGCCTTGTCTACATAATACCCATACATCATTTATTAAATCTAAATATACTGCCGACATAATATGGTCGTGATTTAGTGGGTTTAACTTATAAGCTGAATAAAATGAAATTTCAAATAAATTTTCTAAATCAAGTTTTGATAAATTTTTTTTATCATAATCACAAGGATAAACTAAATCTTGATGCCAGTCAAATGAAATTAAATCTAAATTATAAGTCTTTCTATCTTTTAAAAATTCAAGTTTCCACTTTGCCCAATAATAGAAAGCTAATCTATGATGACTAAATAATCCTAATTCAATTACACCATTTTCGTGTATCGGATGAGAAAGTATTTGATGGTATGAATTTGCTGGTTCTGAATCCGTATATTCGTTAAATGGGCTAAAATCTATCATATTACAAATATAATAAATTAATGTGTTAATTTTTGGTCTAATAATTCTAAATCCCATTTCCCATATCCCAAGTAAAATGCTTCAACCCAAAAGTAGGATTGATTAATATAGTTTTGATTACAATCGTATTCACAATATATTTTTACTTTATAACCTTGATTTCCGATATACTGAACAAGGTTTGTGTTGTAATAACTTCTACTAACAATTTTGCATTTTGGATTGTCTTTATTAATCTTTTGATTCATAAACTCAACAACTTTTTTGTATGATTCTGTTTTCCAATGTTCAGAATATTCAAAGTCTTTAATATGTTCATTTATTACAACTTCTTTTGTTTTAACAATAGGTTCGTATGAATCTCTCCATTTGTAAATCCCTAGTTTTTCAACCTCATCTATTTTAATCTTTTTGATGTTATTGAAGATGTATAAATTATTGTCGTTAAATGAATAAACTATTGAATTTAATGGATTTACATCTAAATATACTTTTTGACAAATACTTGAGTTTGTATTGAACTCAATATTTTCTGAACTTTCTTTTGTTGAGTAATATTCAAATGATTTACTTTCCCAATCTTTTTCTTTGGGTTTAAAGATTAGGGTTATTTCACTCGTGCTAAAATTTACGATGTGATAATTGATTACTTTAGTAATCACGGAATCTTTATTTTTATTGGAGTCGAATTTTATTACTTTGACCATTTCACTTTTATAAACCCATATTGAATCCTTTGAACTATTTTTTATTGGATTCTTTATATAGTTTTGATGTTTATTAAAACTAAATAGAATTATAGAAAGTAATATTATAGTTGATGTTTTTAATGTTTTCATTTTGTATATTTATTAATTGAATAACCTTGTTTCAAAGATTCCCTCAAGGTTGTAAAATGTTGAATGTTTGTATCTGCCCTGACTATTGTTTTATCGCCTCTGTGAATGTCCATATTTCGTTAGAATCTCCTTTTAATCGAATCTTAACTCGACCAAATTTTGATTCAATTAACTGTGCTTCTTGTCCTGATGGGAGTTCAAATATTTCGCCTCTATTTAAAAGATTATTGATTGCTTCATAATCTTTGTTTACAGAGTAGGTAACCAAGTTATGTAATGTTTCTTCGTTATAAGATGCTTTAAATCCTTGTTGTGTAATTCTATTAGATGTTGAAGAATCATTAATATTTCCACCTATAAGATAGAGGACGAGGATTATTGCAATTCCAATTAAATATGGTTTGTAATTTATATTGTTTAAGTGGTTTTTGTAGTTGGGTATGGATTGGGTTTTTTGTTCTTTTTTTAGAACTTCATTTTTTTCTTCAAAGTTTATTATTTCAGATAAAGAATTTAAAAAATTAGTTATTGCGATGCCTTCTCCTAATGGTTTATTTTCAATGTTTTTTGAAATGATTTTTACCTCAACTTTTTGTTGTGTTTTCTTTATTGATGTATTAACCTCAATTTGATTTTTACCTGACTTAAAACTCCATTGTATTAAGTCGTTTTCACTTGAAATTATTTTGCCTTTTATTGAACGAATTTGCTTTTCAATTATTGGCTTTAATTCTGAAATAGAAACATTTGTTGTAATAATTCGTTGTACCATAACTTTAAATTTTTTATATAAAAAAGGCACGAAACTATAGAATTACTATCGGACGTGGTACTGGTGAACCAATCAAGATAAGTAAACTATGTCCGTGCCCAGAAGGTACACGGACATTAGCTCATCATCTTTCTTCTTGATTGTTGAAAATTACCAGTTTTCGTCCAAGTTATAGATGGCTAATGCCTTTGTGAAATATGTCTTTGTATTTTATTTTTCTATATCAATGTGTTTTTAAATTGTTTGACAAATATAATGGAATTAGTTTATATGTGTTTGTATTAATTCTTTAATTAGAAAGCTACCTCATCACTATCTTCGCCAACTACTCCCTCATAGCCATTCCATTTTCTATTATAATTAAAACCATCTTTTGAAGTGTGTTTTGTGTAAAACTTATTCAAAGCTGTTTCAAATTGAACCATAACTAAAACAACATCACTATTTGAAGGCAGACTATCAATGTCAATTATTTCAGTGAAATCATTTGTGGGTTCTTTTTTAAGTATTTCTTTAATTCTTGATAAAACTTTATTTACAGTGTTTGCCTTAAATTTATTGATTATTTCATCGGGTTTCTTTTTCGATAGTTCTTTAACTTCCTTTAAAAGGGTATGGAATAGAGGTGTTAATAATTGATATTCTTTGATTTGTTTTTCTGTTGCAATATTCATTTATTTTAGTTTTTTTGGTTCACTTGTTTTTAGTTTTTCAGATTGTTTGTTGTTAATTTTCCAATACCAATGGTTTTCATATTTATTGCCATTATATTTGCTTTCAGAATAAATATTATCAGTTCTTAATTTTTCAAAACAATTGATATATTGAGTTAGTATCATAGCAACATCACTATTTGTTGGAATATTGTTTTCGTCAAAAATCTCAAAATCTTCAAAAGGTTTGTATCTTGTTCCTAACACTTTGTTTGAATCAATAAGTATTTTGTTTATAAATTTAAGTTTAAACAAACTCAATCCATCATTTTGGGATTTCTTTGATAATAAACTAATTTCTTCATACATACCCTCTAATTGGGTTTGCACTTTTTCAAAAACATCAACTTCTACTTCTGTCATATTTTTACTTTTTAAGAAGGTAATAACCTTGTGAATTCTACATATTTTTTATTGATAACATCAATCGGATTTCTTTGTTTACTTTCATAAAGTTGACACATTAATTTTAAATCCTCATCGTCTAAAATTAGAATACATTTTCTATGTCCTGACCATAAACTTATGGTATTATTGATTACCTTTTTAGATGGCTTGTTTCGAGCGAATATTATTCCAAAGTTTCCAAAATTATTAGTTAAATACCTATTCAACTGGTTTACGTGTTCGTTTTCAACTTCTTTAACGTTTTTTAATTCAAAGATTATTTGTTTGCAATTATAATCATCATATAAATCCATTAATATTGGATATGAACGATTATTGTAAAAAATTAAATCCCTTATGTGTACTCCGTTTTCAGTTCTTACTTGTTCTTTTGCAAAATCTAAATTTGGATAGAGTAACGATGCTAATAATTGACATAAATTTTCTTCAAATTTCTTGTCTGCATTATCAGTTTTTCCAGTAGGCAATTTTAAAATTGTTGATAATTTTCGTTTAGATGACAATATTGGAATTTGCTTAAATAAAGGATCATTTTTTGCATTGTCTTTTTGACTTTCCTTTAGTTTTATATAGGTTTCAACTAAATCATAATTATGTCTGTTGTAATTTAGTATTTGAATTCTATTTAATGGGTCGTTGAATTTTCCTTCGGTTTCTTTTAAAAAATAATTTTCAAAATATTCTTCGTAATTGATATATGGAATATATCGAAGCCATCGTTTAGGAGTGAAAACTATTGGTTGCTTTGTATTCGGATTTTGAGGCAAATATGTAACCTCATCTTTGAATTTTTGTGTTTTGTAATCAAATACATTAACAGTATGTTGTTCGATAGGTATCTTGTATTTGTTACATTCGTCAATCGTATAGTCTATTAGCCAGGACTTAATAAAATTGCAAGTAATATCACTCACTCTATCTTTAGAAATATTTTCGACAAATAATTGAATTTCTTCAAAATGTGTAAATCCAGATTTGTTTACTTGAGGAATGTTTTTAAATAATTCTAATGTGTTAAATGCTTCTTTTTCACTAATTTTTTTGCCGTTTTTTGTCTTTGAATTACCCAAGCCAACTTCTTTGCATTCAGAAGAATTTTTTAAAATTTTTATAGTATCAACATCATTACCCTTTATATATTGATGCCCTAAATTGTTAAACGAATTTATTAGAATTGTATGTAATGCGTTATCTTGTAACGCTGGAGATTTCCACAATAAAAAAGGGTCTAAATACAAAGGTATGTCCTCGTCTAAAAAAGGAATTGCAAAATCAACTTCCTCTTGAGTAAAAGGTATGTTATAGAAGTCGTTAATACGAGGTTTTATTATCGTCAAAATATTTTTTTAACAAAGTTAATCAAAAACTTAACCAATTGAAAACCTTTGTCATTATGTCAGTACCCTTAATGCGAGGAGCAAAAAATCCTCGCAATAAAAAAGGCACCTTGTGTGATAATTAAAAACTATTTTCTAAAATAAAATAGGGGACAGAATTATTTGAAAATATATATTCCTTTATGTATAAAATTTTTTCATCTAACTCATTTATTAAATTTTTATCTTTTGAATTTTCTTTAACTTCTCTCAATAAATCTTTTATTTCTTTTCTCATTTTACATAGTTTTGACCTATTGTTTTTAACCTCAAATTCAAGTTCAGATATTTTACTTATAATTCTGTCATATCCAATTTTTTCAATTCCGTGATATGATAAATATTTATTCAATCCATTTCGATTTTTTAATAGATATTCAGGGTCTGTTCCTAAAGAAATTTTTTCTACTTTTTGATACCCATTGTACCAATATTCAATTAGTTTTTTTTGAATTGTGGCTCGAAATAAATCCTTAACTTTAACTTCTTTTAATCTAAATCTGTCGTTTAAATACTTTTTAAGCTGTATCTCGTAGCGTAAAATGTTATTCTCATGGGTTTTATTCTGTAAATCAATTTTTGTTTCTCTACGACCTTTATTTAGTTCTTTTACTTTATCATAAAAAATAAAACTACGATTATTAATGGCTGTAAAGAAAGTTACAGAATCTTTATACCTCATAGTTCCTAATCGAGGAAATGCCAAAAGACAAGCTGTATATTCGTGTATAGAATGATTTAAAGGGATATTAATTCCAAAATCTACTCTTGTGAGTATAGCTTTTGAAATATCAACATTCAAATTATCAGAAAGCATTTGAATAGCATCTTTGGTTTGATTCCAGTCCAAGTGAAAAAGATTATTACCAATATAAAATTTAGGTAGTGAGCCATTAAATGATAATTTAGTTGGGTTATATTTTCTATCAAATGAAATTGTTATTATAAAATTAGATAGATTAAATGTTTTTGTACAACCATTTTTTGTGATTGTCTTTTTTGAGTTTACTAATAAGTCTTTAAAAGTTGATTTATTACATTGGTTTAGCGTGATATAACCTTTTATTGTGTCTATCATAATGTTGCTCTTTTATGGTAATTAAACTATCTTATTATAATTTATTTGGATTACTTTTTATTTCTTAACAAATAATCAGACACATTACTATTTACCTCATCATTTGAGGAAATGTAATTTTGGGATAAAAATGTTTCTAAATCTTTTCTGTGAATAAAGATTAATTTTCCAGTTGGTTTGGAATGAGGAATTTGTTTTGAAGAAGTTAGTTTCTGAATATAGGAAACACTTACTCCCGAAAGTTTGGCAGCTTCTTCAATTGTGAGTAATCTTTTTCGATAAAGATTTCTTTGTTTAACTTCTTTTTTGAGTAATCGAAGTTCTCTTAAAATAGTTTTTTCTAACATAATTATTTGATTTAAAAATTATGTTTCAAAACTATTTCAACTACGTTGGCTTGTCGATAAGTAGATAGTGAGTTATAAATGAGTGCTTATTTCTTCAATTATTTTGTAAATAATATCATCTTTTGGTATAGATTCGTTTTTTTCTGAATAAACAGCTCCTAATTGTTTAGGGTTGAATGGTTTATTGTTTTTGTTTACAAAATGATTTTTGATTAGTAAATATTTGTTGTTTGATGTTTCTTTATCTAAAACATCATTTTTGATTAACAAATTTATAAGGTTCGTTATTTGTAATTCAGTACCTAACCATTTTATTTTAACATTCCAATTATCGTTGAAATGATTTTTAAAGTCTTCTAAATCTATATCAATTAATTTGTTGTTATTTAATTGATTATAAAGTGAATTAATAAGGGTTTTGGTATTCAAGTTTTGATTTAAAAGAAATTGAGTATTTCTAGTATGTTTAAAATTTTCAATTACTACAGCGTCATTAATTTTTGTTAAATGATTATCAATTACTCTTTTCATTTTAATCAAGCGAAATTTGAAATCTTGATATTCATCACTAAATTCATTTTCTATCAACATAAGTAAATCAACAACTCCTTTCTCATATTTTTCAAAATATTCATTATAGAAAAATTCATCTTCGATTCTGTCATTATATCCACCTTCGTAAAAATCCATTATTACTAATTGATTGAAATGTTTTTCAAAATTGATAATGATTCTATCTTCAAAATATTCAACTAACTTTTTTATTTCTTGATACTCCATAACCTAAAAATTAAATTCAACCATACTATTTACTGCTTTCTCCTTTTCCTCGTCAATTACTTTTGCGTAAACCAACGTACTTTTAATATCTTTGTGTCCCATCAATTTAGAGATAGTAAATATATTAACTCCTGATGAAACTAACAAAGTCGCAAAAGTATGCCTTGCACAATGAAAATGTATTTTTTTATCAATTTCTGTTAACTTGATTAGTTTCTTAACTGTTCTATTTATTGAGCTTTCGTGTTCTGATAAATTAAATACAAATTCCTTATTGTGTTTTTGTTTTTCTAATAGGTTTAAAGCATTTTGATTTAATGGAATATAAACAGCATTTTTTGTTTTAGTTTGAACAAGTTGAATTTTATTGTTATTGATGTGTTTCCATTTAAGATTTTTAATATCTGAAACCCTTAACCCAGTATAACAACTTAATATAAAAGCGTTTTTGGCTTCATTATCAAAGAAATCTGTATCAATTACCTTTTGTAGTTCTTCTTTTGTTAGGAATAAAATTTCTGTTTCTTCTTTTTTAGGTTTCTCAATATATTTTATTGGATTTTCAACTATTATTTTTTCTTTTACAGCTTGGTTTAAAGTTGCATTTACTTTTTTGAAATAAACATCTATTGAATTATTTGAAAGTTCTTGATTCTTTAAGTAGGTTAAAAAGTTTTCTAACCAAGACATTGTAATATTTTCAAATGAAATTTTCTTTCCGTGAAATTTGATAATATGTTTTAATGTGTTATCCCAAGCAATTTTTGTTTTTGGGGTTTTCTTTCCCATTTGTTTTTCAAAATATTCTATAAAATTGGCTTTTTGTAATTGTCGTGAAACTAATCCATTTTTTGAGTTCCCTAATTCTATTTCTAATTGGGATTTGATTCTGTCAATTATTCGTTCTTTTTCTTTTTTAACATCTTTGGAATCGTCAGGATAAAATGTAGTTTCTTTTATTGTTTCCCTTACACGTTTTCCATTTAATAAATAATCAAGTTGAAATCTGTATGGTCTGTTTCTTTTAGATAGGTTTGAATCTCCTAAATACTTAATTCTTGTGTTCACTGACATAACATCTGTTTTATAAGTTTGATAAATCTAATGGATAATTGAATACAAGTGACAGAATCGTGACACTTTTTTTAGAGTTATTTGCAATTATCTGAAACAAAAATAGGTTGCCCGAAGACAACCTATAATAAGTATTAAGTGAGTACTTATTCTGTACTTATTTTACTTTGGGATTTGTTAATGTGATAACTTTTATATTATTTTCATCAATTGTTACTTTGGTTAATCCCAATGAAGCTATGTTTTTCATTGCTTTATCCCATTTTTTTCCACTTAGACCAATATTTATTTTTAATGAATCAAGGTCTATTGGTCCGCCAGTATATGGATTAGAATTATTCTCTAAAAAGCCAATAATTAATTTCTCATCTTCAGTCAATTCAACTTGTTTTTTCTCAGGTCGCATTTGAGGAAAAAACAACACTTCTTGTATCGACGGATTATTGGTTAAAAACATAATTAATCGGTCCATTCCAATTCCTAAACCAGATGTTGGTGGCATTCCATATTCTAAAGCGCGCAAAAAGTCTTCGTCAATAATTCCATTGGCTTCATCATCGCCTTTTTCTGCCAAAGCCATTTGTGCTTCAAAACGTTCGCGTTGGTCAATTGGATCATTTAATTCCGAATAAGCATTTGCAATTTCTTTACCACAAACCATCAACTCAAAACGTTCGGTCAATTCAGGATTATCTCGGTGCGATTTACACAAAGGCGACATTTCTTTTGGATAATCAGTAATGAACGTTGGTTGAATAAAGTTACCTTCACATTTTTCGCCAAAAATCTCATCAATCAGCTTTCCTTTACCCATCGTTTCATTGACTTCAATACCCATCGATTTTGCCGCTTCAAATAATTCAGCTTCGGTTTTTCCAGTAATGTCAAAACCAGTAAATTGTTTGATAGCATCAGTCATCGTTACTCTAGCATACGGCGCTTTGAAATCTACTTTATGTTCGCCAAAAGTAGCTTCGGTCGTTCCATTTACTTGATTAGCACAATATTCCAATAAATTCTCTGTCATCGTCATCATCCAGTTGTAGTCTTTGTATGCTACATAAATTTCCATTGCAGTAAATTCTGGATTGTGCGTTCGGTCCATTCCTTCGTTTCTAAAGTTTTTTGAAAACTCATAAACTCCGTCAAAACCACCAACTATCAATCTCTTCAGATACAATTCGTTAGCAATTCTCATGTACAATGGAATATCCAAACTATTATGATGCGTAATAAACGGTCGAGCTGCCGCACCACCAGGAATAGATTGTAAAACCGGAGTTTCAACTTCCATATAACCAGCATTGTTGAAAAACGTTCGCATAGCAGTGAACAATTTTGTTCTTTTCATAAAAACTTCTTTTACTTGCGGATTCACAACCAAATCTACATAACGCATACGGTAACGCAATTCAGCATCAGTAAATGCATCATAAACTTTACCCGTTTCATCGGTTTTTGGTAACGGAAGCGGACGCAAGGTTTTACTCAAAAAAGTAAAATCATCCACACGAATACATTTTTCACCCACTTTTGTCAAAAACAATTCGCCTTCCACACCAATAAAATCACCCAAATCGGTCAATTTTCTAAAAACCTGAACATATTTCGTTTTATCCTCATCAGGACAAATCATATCACGATTAAAATACAACTGAATTCTACCTTCGCTGTCTTGTAACTCAGCAAAAGCAGCTTTTCCTTGATCACGAACACTCATCAAACGACCAGCAACCACAACCTTCTTACCTTCTTCAAAGCTTTCCTTAACCTGCTTCGAAGTATGATTTACAGGGAACAAATCCGCTGGATAAGGGTTAATGCCTAAGTCACGAAGCGACTGTAATTTCTCTCTTCTAATGATTTCTTGTTCCGAAAGTTGCATATAATTTGTATTTAAGCGTGCAAATGTAACCATAAATTAAAAAACTGCCAACTTTCAACTGAACACTGAATACTTTTTTTAAGAGCGAATCGTTTGGGTTATTCAGGATTCCATTTTCCTGCTTTCCGTTACAATCTTTTTATCTCGTTTTAAGAACGAGATAAAAAGGATTTCCTCTTCAATCAGGGCTAATTACTAAACTATTCGTAACTTTGCATCTCTTTTCAAAACATAATTTCGGTTATCATGAACAAAAAAGTTCAACTTCAAGATTTAGGAAATAAAGATTACAAAGAAACTTGGGATTATCAAGAGCAACTTTTCAAACAAATAGTTGATTCCAAAATTCAAAACCGAAATGCAAACCCACAACTTCCTACTCCTAACTTTTTTCTCTTTGTAGAACATCCACATGTGTATACATTAGGCAAAAGCGGCGATATGTCCAATTTGCTACTTTCAGAAAAACAATTAGAAGCCAAAGGAGCAACCTTCTACAAAATAAATCGCGGTGGTGATATTACCTATCACGGACCAGGACAAATTGTAGGTTATCCAATTCTGGATTTAGAAAATTTCTTTACCGATATTCATAAATACTTACGCCTTCTTGAAGAAGCCATAATTTTAACGCTAGCCGAGTATAATATAATAGGTGCAAGAAGCGAAGGCGAAACCGGAGTTTGGCTTGGCATTGAAACACCATTTGCTCGAAAAATTTGTGCCATGGGAGTTCGAGCTTCTCGTTGGGTTACCATGCATGGCTTTGCTTTAAATGTAAATGCTGACTTGGGTTATTTCGATAATATTATTCCATGTGGTATAAAAGGAAAAGCCGTAACTTCAATGCATGTTGAACTTGGTAAGCATGTTGATGAAAATGAAGTTAAAGAAAAAATTCTAAGACATTTTCAAAATCTTTTTGAAGCAGTAATGATATAGATTAAGTATGGATGCTGTATAGCATCGTTATATCAAAGCTATGGTTGTGGTACCCTGAAGTTTTTTATAAAGCTTTTAATGTGTTTTAAAAAAAAGAGAAGTTATAAATCAAGTTGTAACTGTTCTGGAAATAATCGAAAACTCATTCGGTGATATTTGGTTACGCCATATTTTTTAATCGCTTCCCGATGTTCAACAGTTGGGTAGCCTTTATTTTTTTTCCAATTGTACATTGGGAATTCTTCGTGGATTTTATCCATATATTCATCCCGATAGGTTTTTGCTAAAATAGAAGCAGCAGCAATACTTAAATATTTGCTGTCGCCTTTTATGATGCTTTTGTTAGGAATGTTTTTCAATAAGTCGATTTCTTCGGTTGTGAAAACCTTTCCATTTTTATGTTTTAGTAATCCTAATTTTGAAAAAATAGGACGATTTCCATCTACTATAATATAATTAGGAGTTGTTTCTAGTTTAAGGATAGACTCCTGCATCGCTTTCATTGAAGCGTTTAGGATATTTATTTCATCAATCTCTTGATTATATATATGTGTAACTGCAAATGTCATACAAGTGTTTTCAATCAAAGGTTTTAATTTTTTTCGCACATTTTCAGATACTTGTTTCGAGTCGTTTAAAGCCTCTAAGTGAAATGATTCAGGAAGTATTATTGCACTCGCAGTAACTGGTCCAGCAAGGCATCCACGACCAGCTTCATCAGTGCCGCATTCTAAGTTAAAATCTGAAAATCTTTGGTTTAACATTTTTTTGCAAAAATATAAAAACGGAAGCAACCTATTTGTTTTTTTGGCATCAATATAAAAGTTGGTTAAAAATTAAAGATTTCTTAAGAATTAATTTTAGTTAAATATTTATTATTCCGAAGTAATATTTGTTTATTTAAGAAAAAATTAAGAAGTTTGCGAAATAAC
Organism: Flavobacterium macrobrachii; assembly: GCF_014486675.1. GTDB lineage: Bacteria > Bacteroidota > Bacteroidia > Flavobacteriales > Flavobacteriaceae > Flavobacterium > Flavobacterium macrobrachii. Next base: position 32,317 of record NZ_JACTAC010000012.1, on the reverse strand, counting down.
TAACTCAAATAAAAATAATATGAGATCGAAGTTCAAATGGATTTTTACGCTACTATTAGCGTTTTCTATGCAGTTTTCCTTCGCACAAGAGAAAACTGTTACTGGTGTGGTTACCGATAAAATTGGGCCACTGCCTGGGGCAAACGTTGTTGTTAAAGGTACAACTAACGGAGTGCAAACCGATTTTGATGGAAAATATTCTATCAAAGCAAAATCTGGAGACATTTTAGAAGTGTCCTTTACTGGGTATGATAAAAAAACAGTTACTGTTGGCGCTGCCAATAGCTATAATGTTGTTTTATCAGAAGGTGTTTTATTAGATGAAGTAGTGGTTCTAGGATTTACTTCGCAAAAAAAAGAAAACATTACCACAGCAGTTTCAGTGGTTGGAGCATCTGAGCTTCAAAAGTTGTCCTCTGTCACTTCATTAGATAACATGTTGCAAGGTAAAGCAAGTGGTGTTCAGGTTGTTGCTGCTTCTGGTAGACCTGGTCAGGCTGCTAGGGTTGTTATTAGGGGTGCCAACAGCATAAACGGAGCAAGTTCTAATCCAATTTATGTGGTTGATGGAGCATTAATGACTAGTATTGAAATGAATTCAATAAATCCAGCTGATGTTGAGTCTATGACTGTGCTAAAAGATGCTGCCGCTGCTGCACTATATGGTTCAAGAGCAGGAAATGGGGTTATTATTGTTACAACAAAAAGAGCTAAGAATGGTAAAACCCAATTTGATTTTAATTCATCTTATGGTTATTCTGAAAGGGTAGATGATAATTTTTCTGTAATGAATGCAAGTCAGTTGTTAGCTTATGAAGATAAGTTAAGAGCGGCTGGTGTAAATGGAATAGCTGTAAGAACTGATGAAGAAAAGGCTAGGTTAATCAGAAATGGTGAGAATTGGGAAAAACAAATTTTTAGAAAAGGAGAAATTAAAAGTTCCCAAATATCAATGCAGAGTGCAAATGAAACAACTAATTTGTATGCTTCTTTTTCATCCGACTCTAATACGGGCTTAGTTAATCCATGGAACGGTTTTGAAAGAGTTACTGGAAGAGTTAAGGTTGACCATAAAACTAAATATAATTTCTCATTTGGTTCAAATATCAATATGTCTTACTCTAAAGATGATAGGCCAAGAGAATCTTTTAACGTTCTGAGTCCTATTTATACTGCTTACGGTTCTAGTCCTCTTATTTCTAAATTTCAGAAAAATGCTGATGGATCATTAGTTTTAGATGATAATGGTAATCCAATTTATAACACAGCTGGTTTGCCTAATAACTTCAGTTACTTTGATATATATGAAAATTATTTCATCAACACTAGACAATTCAGAACATTTGGTAATGTTTATGGAAAATTAGATGATTTATTTGTGAAGGGTTTGTCTTTCAAATCTGATTTTAGTGCTATATATGGAAGAAATGTTAATGAAACATTCTTTACTCCAGGATCTAGCATTGGTACAGCTTTTGGTGTTCCAACCGGACAAAAGAATGATGGAGGTAGTGATGAACTTGACATGCGTTGGGTTAACAGTATTGATTACGTTAAATCTTTTGGGAAACACAATTTGGCTGTAACATTATTTACTGATTACAATACTTATAATTCTTACAGTTATGGACTTGAATCGCAAGGTTTTCCTAATTCATTTTTACAAGTTCAATCTGTGGGTTCAACAAAAACTGATGCTACTACTTCCAGACTAGATTATATGATTTACGGTTATGGTGGTCAAGCTAATTACGATTATGATGATAAATATTTTGTTTCTTTTTCAGGAAGAAGAGACGGTAATTCTAGATTTGGCGCAGATCAAAGATTTGGTTTCTTTCCAGCTGCCTCTGTAGGTTGGAAAATTTCTAGTGAAAACTTTCTTAAAGATTCTAAAATCATTTCTTTCTTAAAATTATATGCTTCTCATGGAACTGTAGGTTCTGTTTCTGGAATTGGTCAAAATTATTCTGCTACCTCTATTGGTTTTCCATCTTATAACAATATAAATGGTGCTGCTCCTGCAGGTACTGTTAATAATCCAAATCTAGGTTGGGAAGACGTTAAAACTACCGATATTGGTTTAGATTTTCAATTATTTAATTCAAGAGTTTCAGGTAAAGTTGAATATTTCTTAGCTAACCGAACAGGTTTTTATTTTCAAGATTTATTAGCCACTGAAGCGGGTGGTTACAGTCAAAGAATCAATGCTGGTGAATTTGAAAACAAAGGTTTAGAGTTACAATTAAATGTTGAGTTAATTAGAAATAACAATTTTAGTTGGAATGTTTATGGTAACACAACCTTTGTAAAATCAAAAATATTAGATCTTAATGGTGAAGAAGAAATATTCTCAGGATCAACTGTTCAGAGAGTAGGTGGTTATTTAGGAGAATATTTCTTAGTTAGATATGCTGGCGTTAATCCTGCTAATGGTGAACCATTATATTATGATATTGATGGAAATGTTACAAATGTTTACGATGGTGATGATGCTGTTGCACTTTCAGGTAAAACTCCTAATCCAACATATTATGGTGGTTTTGGAACTTCTTTTACGTATAAAGGTTTTGATTTATCAGCTGATTTCTCTTTCCAAGGAGGTAATTACATACGAAACATTGCTGAGTTAGTATTGACTGATCCGTCTTCAATTAATACTCAAAATTTTAGAACTGATGCTGTAAACTTTTGGACTCAACCAGGTCAAACAAATGTGTTACCAAGTCCAGTTAATGCTGATGGTACTACTAGAACGTATCAAAATACAGATCAATTTTTACAAAAAGGTGATTTTGTTCGTTTCAGAACTTTAAATTTTGGATATACTTTCAAAAAGAATATTTTGGGTGATAAAATTCCTCTAGAAAAGCTAAGGGTTTATTTCCAAGGCCAAAATTTATATACTTGGACTAATTTCAAAGGAGATCCTGAAGTTGGTTTCATTGGATTAGAAGGAGCTGGTCTTTCAGGTGAGGCATACAGATGGGCTTATCCTAATGCAAAATTAATATCATTCGGATTACAAATAACTTTCTAAAACATTAACTATGAAAATAAATTTTATAAATAAATCTTTTTTTGCAATAATGATTTTCAGTGTCATTTCTTGTGAAGATAAAATGGATGAATATATTCCTTATGATCAAGAAATTTTTGAAAATTTCTACAAGTCACCTGCTGATTTTGAACAAGCAAAAAACGCAATGTATTCTGCCTTTAGAGGTAATGGGTATTTCAGTGGTGGAGGTTCAGGTGATGGTTTAATTAGTACACCTGATATCATGTCTGATAATTTGGTATTGAACACTGAAGGAAGACAGTCTGGAAGAGTAAATGCTGAGTTTACTTTTAATTCTAATAATGTTCCTAATGGTATGTATGGTACAGCTTACAGAATTATAAGTAGAGCAAATTCAATTATTGATAGGATTAATGTATTACCTGACGGTGATTTTAAAAATAACATTTTGGGTCAGGCACTTGCAGTTAGGGCTATTTGTCATTTTGATGTAGCTAGAGCATACGCAAAAATTCCTACACAATCAGCAAATGCAAATCAGAGTTTGGGTATCGCTTATGTAAAGACATTTAACCCACAACAATTACCAACTCGTTTAGCTACTGTAGAAGAAACTTATAATGAAATCATTAATGATTTAGAATTAGCTTCTCAGATAATAGCTGTAGAAAATACTGTTGATGCAACTCAAGCTGGTACTAATGTTTTTTTAGATAGAGTTTCTGTTAAAGCATTGTTATCTCGTGTTTATCTTTATAATGGTAATTATGCATTAGCAGCTCAAAGAGCTCAAGAAGCTATTGATTTAGGTGCTACACTCGGTACTAGAGCACAGTTTCCTGGTATTTGGAATGACTCGAATAATTCTGACATACTATTTAAAATAGCAATTACTGTTCAAGATGATGTACAAATTGGTGTTGATTATTTTCAATTCTTATCTGGCGCTTTCTTTTCTGAATACGTTTGTGATTTTGATTTTTATAACTTATATTTAAATAATGATGTAAGAAAATCTGCTTATTTTACAGTTGCTCAATCAAATGGCAGTGAGTATATTCATATAACTAAATATTATCGTGATCTTACTAATCAGCGTTTCCTTGATGGTAAATACATCAGAACTTCAGAAGTATATCTTAACCTTGCTGAGGCAAAAGCTAGACTGGGTAACGATGATACAGGTGCTTTAGCTGCGCTTAATGCACTAAGAGCACAAAGGTATACAGGTTTTGTTTCAGGTAATGAGACTGGTTCAGCTTTACTTAATCAAATTTTACTTCAAAGACGTTTAGAACTAGCTTTTGAAGGTGATAGATTTTTTACTTTAAAAAGATTAGGGTTGCCTTTACAACGTTCTGGTAAAGGTCACTTATCTGACGGTACTGGTAATATTTCCGTACCACAAACTTTATCGGCTGACGATCACAGATGGCAATGGCCAATTGATCAAACAACATTAAATATTAACCCTAACATTCAGCAGAATCCAAATTATTCTGCAAACTAATTATGAAAAAGTTATATTCCATTATTTTTTTAGTTAGTTTTTGTTTATTAAATTTATCATGTGATGATGAAAACGATTTAACAAAAACATTCGATGATTTTACTTTTTTAAGTTTTAAAAGTACTGATAATGTCCTAACTGTACTTGAGAATTCAGGTTCAGTTTCTATACCTGTTTATTTGTCTGAGCCTCAAAATACTGATGTTGAAGTTTCAATTGTTGTAACAGACGGAACCGCTATTAGTGGTGATCATTTTACTTTTAATTCTTTATCAATTACTATCCCAGCAGGGCAGTACGAATCTGCTTTTCAGTTGAATTTAGTTAATGATTCTGAATTTAACGAAAGTAGAAGATTTAAGATTAAGATACAATCAAGTAGTTCTTTGGTAGTAGGTCTTTCTGGTGCTAATGGCTCTACAGAAAAAGATGTTGTCGTTGTAAATGATGATTGTCCTACTCAATATGCTTTTTGGTTTGGTCTATTATCAGTAGAAGATGTAGGTTTTGGTTCAACTTCTGGTGTAGGTAGTGCTAATACTAATGGTGATTGTGATGTTCTTTTAGTTAATAACAATTTGCCGGGTGATGCTAGTCCAGTAAATACTCTTTTTGAGTTAATATTTACAGCTGATTCTAGTGACCCATCGGGTTCAGTTGGAACTGTTGAGGTTCTAGATACTACAGTTAGACAAAGAACTTTTAATGTTGGAGGTACTCCTACTGTTTGTGATGTAAAATACAGAGCTACTGGTTTTTATGACACTACAACTGGTGAAATATTTTTAGATTATGAGTATAGAGCTTTTAATGCTTCTACAGGGAATTTAGTTGGATTATATTATTCAGGTCAAAATATTATTACACTACAGTAAAAATATAATTAAAAAAAAAAGGCAGTTTTTTAAACTGCCTTTTTTTTATATAAAAAATTACTATATTTGCTATAAATCTTTTGTTATGAAAAAAATAATATTTTTACTAATTATTCTTCTTTGCACTTTTTCTTATTCACAAAAAAAATTTGATAGTTATATTTTTTTAAATTCTAATTTAGCCTCACTAGATTCTCTTGACAAGGAGTTGTACGATTTTGAGTTGTTAAATAAAATTAATGTCTCAAACTTTTTAAAAAAAAATCCTAATTTTAGATCTATTTATTTTAAAAATGACAATAAAAAAGAGCTTGTTAACATAATAGACGGAATTCCTATTTACAATACAACTTATAATTTTAATTCTGCAAAGACTATATTCGCAGATAGGCTTTATTCTGATGGTGGTTTAGGTTTAAATTTAAATGGTGCTGGCTTGTATGCAGGTGTGTGGGATGGTGGTTCAGCAAGATTTTCACATTCTCAATTTAACAATAGGGTTTCAATTATTGATGACTCTGTTGATGATAATCATGCAACACATGTAACAGGTACCATTATAGCTTCTGGTGTTGGGAATTTAAACATTAGAGGTATAGCTTATAACGCTAGTGTTTATTCCTATGATTGGTCAAATGATTTAACAGAAATGTCCTCTGCTTTTCAAAACTTTAATTTATTAGTATCTAATCATTCATATGGAGCCGACGCTGATACAGCACCATTATGGCTTTTTGGAGGATATGATAATAAAGCAAGATTAATGGATTCTTTACTTTTTAATTCACAATTTTTGTTGCCTATTGTGGCAGCTGGAAATGATAGAGATAATTTTCAACAGTATAATCCTTCTAAAAATGGTTTTGATTTGATTGGGGGTTTCAACTCTGCTAAAAATGTAATTACTGTAGGTGCTATTAATCAGGTTTTGAATTATGTGTCACCCAATAGTGTTGTCATGTCAGCTTTCAGTAATTGGGGTCCTACAGATGATGGTAGAATAAAACCTGATGTTGTTGCAAAAGGTGTAAATGTAAGGTCTACAACTTCTGCGAGCGACTCTTCTAATGGTTTTTTAAGTGGAACTTCCATGGCATCACCTGCAGTTGCTGGCGCTTGTTTATTACTGCAGCAGCATTATTCTAATCTTTATCAAAATCCAATGCTAGCTTCTACTTTAAAAGGTTTAATTCTTCACACAGCTGAAGAAGCAGGTTCATCTAAAGGTCCCGACTATATGTTTGGTTGGGGTTTGGTTAATTCCGAAAAGGCTGCAAGACTTATAACTGATAAAGGGACAGCATCCATTATTGATGAATTAACTTTACAAAATAATGCTGCATACTCAACAGAAGTACAAATAAACAACTCTTCATCTTTAATGGCGTCAATTTCATGGACAGATAGACCTCCTCTTTCAGCTAATAGTGGAACTGTTGACCTTCAAACAAAGATGTTAGTTAATGATTTAGATATTAGAATATTAAAAGATGGTGAAATTTTTTATCCTTGGACTTTAGACCCGTCAAATCCTTCATTTAGTGCTTCAAATTTAACTGATAATTCTAGAGATAACTTTGAAAAAATTGAAATTGAAAATGCGAATGGAATATATAATATTTTGGTTACTCACAAGGGTAATTTGTCAGGAGGACAACAAAAATTTAGCTTAATTGTCTCTGGTAGTGGTCTAACAAGACTTAATTCGGATATACCTAATTTAAAAAATATGTTTACATTATATCCAAATCCTGCAAAAAACACTTTGAATGTTAATATAAATACAATTTATAATAACGCAACACTATCTATTGTTGATTTACAAGGTAGGTTAATTAAATCTCAGTCTTTATTAGATACAACAACTACAATTGATGTTGCTAATCTTCAATCTGGGGTTTATATTGTTAAAGTTGACTCTTCTGATGGTTCATATACTAAGAAATTTATTAAAGAATAATTCCTTTTAAATTATTTACATAAAAAAACCATTCCAATTCGGGATGGTTTTTTTATGACTTTATTACAAATACTTTTATGTATTTTTGCTCCGAAATCTATTCTAATGAAAAAATTAATTTTAGTAATATTTATATTGTCATTTTCGATTGGTATTGCCCAAAAGAAAAAGGTACTTAATGAGCAATTAAGTGCTCCTATTTCTTCTATTAATAATAGAGACAAAGACACAACTAAGTTCAAAAGTGTAAAAACCTCTACCTTCAATCAATATCGTATCATATCACTACAAAGAGACACAACCTATGTTGATACATCATTAACCATAAAAAAAGAATACGAATACAATTATCTTCGAAAAGATATTTTTGGGCTATTGCCTTTTTCCAACGAAGGACAAACCTATACAACACTTGACTTCGGCTACAAAAAACTCTCATCATTTCCCGAAATAGGTTTTTCAGGAAAGCACTTCAACTACATGCAACCTAATGATATCAACTATTATTCTGTTGCAACACCAATAACCGAATTGTATTTTAAAACAACAATGGAACAAGGACAATCCGTTGACGCTTTAATTGCAGTAAATACATCAGAAAGATTTAATGTGTCATTGGCTTTCAGAGGTTTGCGTTCTCTTGGAAAATATATAAATCAACTCTCAAGTACAGGGAATTTTCGCTTTACAACAAGCTATAATACGCTCAATAAAAGATACTTTTTAAACTTTCATTTCACTGGACAAGATATTTTAAACGGTGAAAATGGCGGAATTACAACACTAGAGCAGTTTGAAATCGATGATCCCGATTTTGAAAACCGAGCGCGACTTGAAGTTTATCTTCGTGATGCCAAAAGTTTTATGAAAGGGAAACGATATTTCATTGACCACAATTTTAGAATAAACTCCAAAGAAGCCCAAAACAACCTGTTCTTAGCGCATCAATTTAACTACGAAACCAAGTTTTTTGAGTACAATCAAAGAACACTTGTTTCAACAGTTGGCGATACCCGAATTAATCGCTTTGGTGACTCATACATCGCTGCAAACATTAATGACCACACACGCTACAATCGAATGTACAATAAACTCGGAGCAATATATGAAAACAAAACACTAGGGAAATTTCAGTTTTTCATAGAAGATTTCAGATACAATTATTATTATAAAAAAGTATTAATTCTAGATTCAGGAACTGTTCCAAGCAAACTTTCTGACGAAATCAACACCATTGGTGGACAATACGAATACCGAAAAGACAAATGGAACGGAGTTTTTACCTATTCCAACTCCATTTCAAACCAAGCAATGTCTAATTTTGACGCCAAACTAAACTACAAACTCAACGATAAAAACGAGTTACAATTTCAGTACCAAATGTTCAGCAAAATTCCCGATCACGTTTACAATCTCTACCAAAGCAGTTTTGTTAACTACAATTGGGCAAACGATTTCAACAACGAAAAAATAAATAATCTACAAGCAATAGCCAAAACACAGTGGTTAACAGCGTCATTAAAACTAACATCTATAAATGATTATCTATATTTTAGCAACGATGCAACCGATGAACAACAGCAAATAATTTCCCCAAAACAATACGACAAAACCATAAATTACCTTTCAATAAATATAAGTCGCGAGTTCAAGTGGTGGAAACTTGCACTAGACAACACCATTTTATACCAAGAAGTAGACCAAGAAAATAGCGTCCTAAACGTGCCAAAAATAACAACAAGAAACTCACTTTATTACACCGATTTCCTCTTCAAAAAAGCACTATTTTTACAAACAGGTTTCACATTGAACTATTTTTCAAAATACTACATGAACGACTATAATCCTGTTGTTACAGAAGCTTTCGTCCAAACTGATAGAAAAATTGGCGACTTCCCAATGATAGATTTCTTCATCAACGCAAGAATTCGTCAAACAAGAATTTTTCTCAAAGCCGAACATTTCAACACCATGTTTTCCTCCGAAAAGAAATACTACACCGCACCAAATTATCCCTATCGTGACTTCATGATACGTTTTGGATTGGTTTGGAATTTCTTCCAGTAGAAACAAAACGTTCGGGTTTTTTCAGCAAATGCAATTCCTGCTTTTCGCGCTACACGGTAGCTTGCTTCAATCAGGGTTAAACGATAAACTATCCGAATTTTTGTAAACAATACAAATAGCATTACCTTTGTCAAAAAAAGAGAAATCCATTATCATTTCTCTTTTATCTATTTTGAAAAAAAAATGAAATACGCAAAAAACATACTCGAAACTATTGGAAATACACCATTAGTAAAACTAAACAAAGTCGTTCAAGGAATTGATGCCTTAGTTCTAGCAAAAGTAGAAACCTTCAACCCAGGAAATTCCGTCAAAGACCGAATGGCACTAAAAATGGTCGAAGACGCCGAAGCCGACGGACGATTAAAACCAGGCGGAACCATCATTGAAGGAACATCTGGAAACACCGGAATGGGATTAGCATTAGCTGCCATTGTAAAAGGATACAAATGTATTTTTGTAATCACCGACAAACAATCCAAAGAAAAAATGGACATACTTCGTGCCGTTGGCGCAAAAGTAATCGTTTGTCCAACAGATGTAGAACCAACCGACGAGCGTTCGTATTATTCAGTTTCAAAAAGATTAGGAACAGAAATTCCTAACTCTTGGTACGTAAATCAATACGACAATCCATCAAATGCAACAGCACATTACGAACAAACAGGACCAGAAATTTGGGAACAAACCGAAGGTAAAGTTACACATTTTGTTGTTGGCGTTGGAACTGGCGGAACCATTTCTGGTGTTGCAAAATACCTAAAAGAAAAAAATCCAAACATCAAAATTTGGGGAATTGATACTTATGGTTCTGTTTTCAAAAAATACCACGAAACTGGAATTTTTGACGAAAACGAAATCTATTCATACATCACCGAAGGAATTGGAGAAGACATTCTTCCAAAAAATGTTGACTTTTCACTAATCGACGGTTTCACAAAAGTAACCGACAAAGATGCTGCTGTTTATACCCGTAAAATTGCTCTCGAAGAAGGTATTTTCGTTGGTAATTCTGCAGGTTCATGTATTAAAGGTTTGCATCAATTAAAAGAACATTTCAAACCAGAAGATGTAGTAGTAGTTCTTTTTCACGATAGCGGAAGCCGTTATGTTGGGAAAATGTTCAATGACGATTGGATGCGCGAACGCGGTTTCCTTGACGAAGAAGTTACCAAAGCCGAAGATGTAATTAAAGATCATATCGATAAATCTTTAGTAATTGTTCGTACAGAAGAGTTGGTTTCTCATGCCATTGAAAGAATGCGTAAATATAAAATTTCTCAAATTCCAGTAATTGATATCACAGGTTTTGTTGGCTCGGTTGACGAATCTGATTTGTTTCAAAGTTATGTTTCTGATAAAGATGTAGCCGAAAAACCAATTAAAGAAGTAATGGGAAAACCATATCCAATTGTAAAATTAGGAACACCAATAGAAGAAGTTTCTAAATTATTTACTAAAGACAATCAAGCTGTTTTGGTAGATTTAGGAAACGGGAAACACCATATTATTACAAAATACGATATTATTGGTTCGATAAAATAAAAAAAAGCCCGAAAATAGTTTTTTCGGGCTTTTTTTATTCTCCAATCAAAATACCCGAAATATTCCACGAACTAAAGCTCGTTCCTTCAGGCAAACCTTGTGGGATTTTGATTTGCATTGTATGTGTTCCAACTTCCAAATCGCCTAAATCAATATAAATTGGAAACGTTACCATTCCTGGACACCAATTTGAGCGACTGTAATCCGAAGAAGATAATCCATTTGGAAAATTCCCCGAAGCAGGATTGTACAATCGATAAGAACCACAATCTTGTCGCCAAGGTTTGAAACTGAAAGTTTCTTTTCCGTCTAAATAAATAGAATTCTTTTTCGGAACAAATTCATCGCCGTTTTCCCAACCGCCATGACCAGTAGTAATATATCGTAATTTGGCATTTTTCATTGGTTTGTTGAGCGTGAAATTGACTTCAAGACCTTTCTCGTGGTTGAACATCGTGCCATATTCTTGTCCAGCCATTTCCATTACGTTATTGGTGCAAAATAGCGGAACAATATCTTTAGCTTTTGTCGAAATTTCTTCAGGATGAATAGTAATATTTGCCGAAACTTTGTGTCCGCCTTTGTCATAATTTCCAATGTTGATGCCAATCCAAACCTCTTTTCCACTTAATAGATTTACCAAATCCGAAATGTCCTGACGGTACATCACTTTGTCATGCCAATTTTTATCTTTTAATTCCAAATAATTATATTGCTTAACGCCAAAAGGAGTGAAGAAACGCATCATTTCAATTATTGGATTGTAGTTTTTTGTAGCAACAACTCCTTGATAATCCTTTCCATTTTCATTAGAATAAATAGGTAGCGATTTCACACCATTTTGTAATCCGTTTAGAAAAGAAATTTCTTTATCAGTTGGAATGATAAAAAACGAACCTGTTCTGTCATAAGCATCGCCATTGGATTGTTCTGTTACATCAGCAAAAATTTGACTTCCAGATTTTATAACAGGAAATTTTACTTTTCTAACCGCAATTGTTCCGTTAGCAAATCTTAAAATGCTATCATTCGATTTAGAATCGCTTGAAAAATTAATTATTTGGTCTTTAAAAATTTCTACAGTTGTAAATCGGCTTTTCCAAACTAAATCTTTATAGGTTAAAATATCAACATTCTTTTTTGGAAGCGAAATAACGGGAAACTCTTTGGTTTTTTCTATTTTGGTTGCTGCAATTACAAAGTTTCCGTTGCGAACCATTTCCAAAACCAATCCTAGATTTTGCCCTAAAATTGTTGGTGCTGCTTTTACCTTTAAATCTTCAGTGTACCAAAATTCAATAGTGTTTGAATTGATTATCGTTTTTGCTTTTTTACAATGGTAACCTAATATTTTTTTGGTTTCCAATGGAAATTCAAAATTTTGTTTTTTTAATGATAAGCTGTCTTTTGTAGCAATGCTTTTCTCATCATTCAAGTTTGTCATTTGTTGAAAAAAATCATTGCTTCGGTTAATAAAAATTTGCTCAAAAGGGAATTCGCTTTTTTTGCTCATTACTTTTTCAGAACTAATTAAAGTTTCATTGCTATTCGTAAAAACCCAAATTGCATCTTGATTTTCAATCAAATTTCCATTGGAGCTTTTCAAATAAGTGATTTTATAATTTTGAGAACTTACCGAGCTGAAAATGAAAAGAAAGAGAATGAGTATTTTTTTTTTTCATAGAAATAAATTTTGTAAAAGTAATTTTCTTACTTTAGTGTTTTAACTTTTAACATGAAAGAAGATTTTCTCCATTATGTTTGGCAATATAAGAAGTTTGATTTTTCAAACCTAAAAACTTGTGCTGAAGATTTGTTGACAATTATTAATTCTGGACAATATTTACAGCTTTCTGGACCAGATTTTTTTAATGCTCAAATTGTTTTAAACGAACAAAAATGGGCTGGAAATATTGAAATTCATGTAAAATCGTCCGATTGGTATTTGCATCAGCATGAAAAAGATCAAGACTATGATAATGTAATTTTGCATGTCGTTTGGGAAAACGATGCGCCAATTTTCAGAAAAGATAATTCAGAAATTCCAACATTGGAACTTAAAAAATATGTTTCCAAAGAAGTTTTGGAGAATTATTTAAAACTTAAAACTCAAAAATCATGGATTTATTGCGAAAATCAAATTGGTTCAGTTGAAGATTTTGTATTAAATAATTGGAAAGAACGATTATTTTTTGAGCGATTAGAACGAAAAGAAATTCCAATTTTGGAATTGCGTCGTGAAACCGAAAATAATTGGGAAGCTGTTTTGTTTTGCATGTTAGCCAAAAATTTCGGATTGAATACCAATGGTGAAATGTTTCTGAAAATGGCAAAATCAATTCCTTTTTCAGTAATAAGAAAAGAAAGTTTCGAAGTAAAAAATCTAGAAGCTTTGCTGTTTGGAACATTGGATTTAATTCCTGCTCAACCCGAAGATAATTATTCTAAAGTGTTGAGAAATCAATTTGAGTATAGTATTCAAAAATATCAGCTTGATAAAAAAAATATTGAACCTGTTCAGTTTTTTAAACATCGACCAGATAATTTTCCAACTATTCGCTTGGCGCAATTAGCGATGTTGTATCATGAGAATCAAAATTTATTTTCGAAAATTATTTCTATATCTAAAGTAGACAATTTTTATTCGCTATTTGATATTTCTGTTTCCGATTATTGGCAAACACATTATCAATTTGACAAAGAAAGTCCAAGAAAGAAAAAGAAATTTTCAAAATCCTTCGTAGATTTGTTGATTATAAATACAATAATTCCGTTTCAATTTGCTTATGCAAAAAATCAAGGAAAAGAAGCTTCTGAATTGATGTTAGAATTAATCCAATCAATAGGTCCTGAGAAAAATACAATTATTGATAAGTTTTCTAGTTTAGGTGTAAAATCTAAAAACAGCTTTGAAACACAATCGCTTTTGCAGTTAAAAAATGAATATTGTAATAAAGGAAAATGTTTGCAATGTGCCGTTGGAATTCAACTTTTAAAAGCATGATTTTTTCTATGTAGTAAAAAAAAACAAAAAATGTCACCAATACTTAAATTAAAATATTTCTTCGAAAAACATGGATTTCATGTATCATCACGATTAGCCGATAAATTAGGAATGCGAGCTTCTAATGTTCGGATTTTCTTCATTTATATTTCGTTTGTAACTGTTGGATTAGGATTTGGCGTGTATTTAACATTGGCATTTTGGATACGATTAAAAGACTTAATTAGAGGAAAAAGAACTTCGGTTTTTGATTTATGAATGCAAATAATACTTTTAGGCAAACTGTTTTAAGTTATTCCAAAAGTCAACGTATTGGGATAATTTTTCTATTTATATTGATTTTCGTTTGTCAGGGAATTTATTTTTTTAATAATTTTAATTCTACCGAAAATTCTCCAAAAGAGAAAGCACAATGGTTGTCTTTCCAAAAAGAAATGGACAGTTTAAAACTATTTAAATCCAATTTTAAACCAACGATTTATCCATTCAATCCCAATTTTATAACCGATTTTAAAGGATATAAACTCGGAATGTCCGTAGTCGAAATAGATAGATTGCTAGCCTTCAGAAAGCAAAATAAATTTGTTAATTCAGCAGAAGAGTTTCAGCAAGTAACCAAAGTTTCTGATAGTTTATTGAAGAAAATTTCGCCTTATTTCAAATTTCCAGATTGGGTTAAAAACAAAAAGAGTTTTAATAATTCATATGAAAAGAAAGATTTTTCAAAACCCGAAAAGAAATTTTTTCTCGATATAAATTTAGCTTCACAAGAAGATTTGATAAAAGTTTACGGTATTGGTGAAGGTTTATCTAAAAGAATTTTAGAGCAAAAAGAAAAACTTGGATCATTTGTCAGTATGGAACAAATGAATGATGTTTGGGGTTTATCGCCCGAAGTTATTGAAAATTTGAACAAAAGTTTCTTTGTAAAAAACACTTCAGCAATTAAAAAAATGAATATTAACTCGGCTTCCATCAAAGAGTTATCTCAATTTCCTTATTTCAAATACAATTTAGCTAAAGAAATTGTTACTTATAGGACTATGAATGGTGATATAAAAATTGAGGATTTAACAAAAATTAAAGGATTTCCTGTTGAAAAATTAAAAATAATTGCCTTATATTTGGAATTCTAAAAAAAAATAGAACACAAAAGCGTATTATTTATATGAATTCATCATACTTTACCGAAGAGCACGAATTATTTAGAGCAAGTTTACAAGATTTTTTGCAAAAAGAAGTCGTGCCTCACATTGAAAAATGGGAAAAAACAGGAACCATCGAGCGATTTATCTGGGAAAAATTTGGTGAAATGGGTTTTTTTGGGATTGCTTATCCCGAAGCTTACGGCGGATTAAACCTTGATTTATTCTATACCGTTATTTTTCTTGAAGAACTTCAAAAAGTAAAATCATCAGGTTTTGCAGCTGCAATGTGGGCGCATTCCTATTTGGCAATGACACATCTAAATGCTGAAGGCGACGAACGCATTAAACAAGAGTATTTAGCACCAAGTATTTTAGGAAAAAAAATCGGAGCTTTATGTATTACCGAACCTTTCGGCGGTAGCGATGTGGCAGGAATGAAAACAACAGCAGTTAAAAAAGGCGATAAATATATAATCAACGGTTCAAAAACATTTATAACCAACGGTGTTTATGCAGATTATTATGTAGTTGCCGCCAAAACAACTCCCGAATTGGGTAACAAAGGAATCAGTATTTTCTTGATGGATACCAATTTAAAAGGAATAACCGCTACAAAGCTCGATAAACTAGGTTGGCGCGCATCCGACACAGCCGAAATTTCTTTTGACAATGTAGAAATTCCACTAGAAAATCTAATGGGCGAAGAAGGAAAAGGATTTCCATATATCATGCAACATTTTGCCCTAGAACGATTAATTATGGCAATAAACGCACATGCAAGAGCAGAATATGCCATCGACTACACAATACAATATATGTCTGAACGCGAAGCATTTGGAACAACCATCAACAAGTTTCAAGCACTTCGACACACCATGGTTGAACATGCCACAGATGTTGAACATTGCAAAATATTCAATTACGCAGCCGTAGCCCGTTTAAACCAAGGTGAATACGTAGTAAAAGAAGCCACAATGGCAAAATTAAAATCAACCAAAGTTGCAGACGAAACCATATACAGTTGCCTTCAAATGCTTGGCGGTTACGGTTACATGGAAGAATATCCATTAGCAAGATTGTTAAGAGACAGTCGTTTAGGCCCAATTGGCGGCGGAACATCAGAGATTTTAAAAGAAATTTTATCCAAAATGATAATCGACAAGCAAAATTATCAACCAGCAGTAAAAAAATAAATTAAAACAATGATAAGAAGCCAATCCAGCTTTCGTTATTATCTTTTTTATAAAATTATAGTACTTCTAAATGCAAAAAAAGGAGCTTCCGTTGGTCGCTCTTTTTTTGTTAGAAAAATGATGGTTTCATCAAAAAAGGATAACCGTTTCTATCTGGGCTAAAATATTTGTAAAAATTAGTTTCAGAATTAAAAAATAATATTACTTTTGCAACCTAAATGAGAGGAGGTGTCTAAATTATGTTGATTATACCAATTAAAGACGGAGAAAACATTGATAGAGCATTAAAGCGCTACAAAAGAAAATTCGATAAAACCGGAACTGTAAGACAGCTTAGAGCGCGTCAAGCGTTTACAAAGCCATCTGTAGTTAGAAGAGCGCAAATTCAAAAAGCTGCTTACATTCAAAACATGAAAGATAGCTTAGAAAGTTAAAAACAGTTTTTACGAAAATAATACAACCATCAAATAAAAGTTCTTAACTTTGGATTTGATGGTTTTTTTATGGAAAAAATTAAAGAAAGTTTTGCCGATTACCTTTTCTTGGAAAAAAAATATTCCAAACATACCGTTAATGCCTATATAACCGATTTGAATTCATTCCACGATTTTATTAAAGAAGAATTCGAACAAGAAAATTTAGCAGAAGTAAGTTACCCATTAATACGCTCTTGGATAATTCTATTGTCAGAAAAAAAAGCAGAAAATGTTACGATTAATCGTAAAATTTCATCATTAAAAGCATTTTATAAGTTTCTTTTAAAATCAAAACAAATAGAAGTTAGTCCGTTATTCAAACATAAAGCATTAAAAACACCAAAAAAGATTCAAATTCCTTTTTCCGAAAAAGAATTAGATCTAGCAATAAATCAAATAAAATACCCCGAAGGATTTGATGGAATTCGAGACAAATTAATCATTGATTTATTTTACACAACAGGAATTAGACGAGCAGAACTTATAAATTTAAAAGTCTCTAATGTTGATAATCAAAACGCTACCATAAAAGTTTTAGGAAAAAGAAATAAAGAAAGAATAATTCCGTTATTACCAGTTATAATTAATGAAATTACAGAATATCTTCAGCAAAGAAATTCATTAAAAACAATAATCGATACCGAAAATCTTTTTTTAATGTTAAAAGGAGTTAAATTGAATGAAACATTTGTGTATCGAATAATAAATGATTACTTTAGTGCTGTTTCAGAGAAAGTAAAAAAAAGTCCGCATATATTAAGACATACATTCGCGACACATTTGCTTAACAATGGAGCGGATATAAATTCAGTAAAAGAATTATTAGGACATTCAAGTTTGGCATCAACACAAGTTTATACCCATAACAGTTTAGCAGACTTAAAAAAAGTGTATAAAAATGCTCATCCTAGAAATAATAAATAATTCTAAAATGTTTAATCAATAAAAATAATATTATGAAGGTAAATGTTCATGCAGTAAATTTTAATGTTGATAGAAAATTAGTAGATTTTATTAACGAAAGATTAGTAAAACTAGAAAAATATTATGATAAAGTTGTCTCATCCGACGTTTTTTTGAAAGTAGAAAAGACAAGTGAGAAGGAAAATAAAGTTGTAGAAGTTAAAATTCACGTTCCTGGAGACGATTTTATGGTAAAAAAACAATGTAAAACTTTCGAAGAAGGTGTGGAATTAGCATCTGAATCTCTAGAAAGATTGTTGGTAAAAAGAAAAGAAAAAGTAAGAGCACATATATAAGTAAAAAATTTTTCAAAAAAATGTTTTGATTAATTGATAAAATCCATACATTTGCAGTCCGTTAGAAATAGCGGACTTTTTTTATTGAGTTTGCCGGTGTAGCTCAGCTGGCTAGAGCAGCTGATTTGTAATCAGCAGGTCGTGGGTTCGAGTCCCTCTATCGGCTCAGTTCTTTTTTGTATTGAAAAAATAAAAATGGTTTGGGGAGATACTCAAGCGGCCAACGAGGGCGGACTGTAAATCCGCTGACTACGTCTTCGCAGGTTCGAATCCTGCTCTCCCCACAAATGAAACTTGGAATTTAGAAAATGAATTTAAAAATTTCTGAAATCTAACATCTGAACACACAAAAGCCGGTGTAGCTCAGGGGTAGAGTGCTTCCTTGGTAAGGAAGAGGTCACGGGTTCAATTCCCGTCATTGGCTCAAAATTGTAAAATTTGAACACTAATAAATAACTAAGATTAAAAATTAATTAAAATGGCAAAAGAAAATTTTAGTCGTACCAAGCCACACCTTAACATTGGTACGATTGGTCACGTTGACCACGGAAAAACTACATTAACTGCAGCTATTACTAAAGTATTATCTGACGCAGGATATTGTCAAGCGAAATCATTTGATCAAATTGATAACGCTCCAGAAGAAAAAGAAAGAGGTATTACTATTAACACTTCTCACGTTGAGTACGAAACTGCTAACCGTCACTATGCGCACGTTGACTGTCCAGGTCACGCGGATTACGTTAAGAACATGGTTACTGGTGCTGCTCAAATGGATGGTGCTATTCTTGTAGTTGCTGCTACTGATGGTCCAATGCCACAAACTCGTGAGCACATCCTTTTAGGTCGTCAGGTAGGTATTCCTCGTATCGTTGTTTTCATGAACAAAGTGGATATGGTTGATGATGCTGAGCTTTTAGAGCTAGTTGAAATGGAAATCAGAGACTTATTGTCTTTCTACGAGTATGATGGAGATAATGGGCCAGTTGTTCAAGGTTCTGCTTTAGGTGGATTGAATAATGATCCAAACTGGGTACCAAAAATTATTGAATTAATGGAAGCTGTAGATAACTGGATTGAAGAGCCAGTACGTGATGTTGCTAAGCCATTCTTGATGCCAGTTGAAGATGTATTTACAATTACAGGTCGTGGAACTGTTGCTACAGGTCGTATTGAAACTGGAGTTGCTAATACAGGAGATCCAGTAGAAATCATTGGTATGGGAGCTGAAAAATTAACTTCTACTATTACAGGAGTTGAGATGTTCCGTAAAATCCTTGATAGAGGTGAAGCTGGAGACAACGTAGGTTTATTGTTAAGAGGTATTGATAAAGCTGATATCAAAAGAGGTATGGTTATTATTAAGCCAGGTTCAGTAAAACCACACTCTAAATTCAAAGCTGAGGTTTATATCTTGAAAAAAGAAGAAGGTGGTCGTCACACGCCATTTCACAATAACTACCGTCCACAGTTTTATGTTCGTACAACTGATGTAACAGGAGTTATTTCTTTACCAGCAGGTGTAGAGATGGTAATGCCAGGTGATAACTTAACTATTGATGTAGCTTTATTAAGTCCAATTGCAATGAACGTAGGTTTACGTTTCGCTATCCGTGAAGGTGGTAGAACAGTTGGTGCTGGTCAGGTAACTGAAATTGTAGAGTAATCTACATAAATATATAACCAGTAGATAATCGTTTGGTTGTCTACTGGTTTTTTAAAAAAAAAATACGGGCGTAGTTCAAGGGTAGAATAGCGGTCTCCAAAACCGTTGATGGGGGTTCGAATCCCTCCGCCCGTGCAAATCTTAAAGACGATGACAAAAGTTGTTAATTATATATCAGAAGCATTTGAAGAGCTTAAATCAAATGTTACTTGGCCGGAATGGTCAGAAGTTCAGCGTTACACTATTGTAGTAGCTGTTTTTTCTATTGTATTGGCTCTAGTGACATGGGGTGTTGATGAGTTTTTTGCAAAAGCTTTAGAGGGTTTTTTCAATTGGTTGAAACCTTAAAATTAATATAAAGAATGGCTGATATTAATACAAAAAAGTGGTATGTAGTTAGAGCAGTAAGTGGTCAAGAGAATAAGGTTAAATCTTATATTGAGACTGAAATTGCAAGATTAGGAATGGCTGATTACATTTCACAAGTTCTTGTGCCCACAGAAAAAGTAGTTCAAGTTAGAGATGGAAAAAAAATTTCAAAAGATAAAGTTTACTTTCCAGGTTATGTCATGATCGAAGCTAATCTTATGGGTGAGATTCCTCATATCATTAAATCGATAACAGGAGTTATTGGGTTTTTAGGTGAGGTTAAAGGCGGTGATCCGGTACCATTAAGATTATCTGAAGTGAATAGAATGTTAGGGAAAGTTGATGAGTTAGCTGTTAATACAGATACACAAAATATTCCTTATGTAAATGGAGAAACAGTGAAAGTTATTGATGGTCCTTTTAATGGTTTCAATGGAACTATTGAAAAAATCAATGAAGAAAAGCGTAAACTTGAAGTAATGGTGAAAATTTTTGGTAGAAAAACACCACTAGAATTAAGTTTTATGCAAGTAGAAAAAGTATAATTTTTTGTTACAAATACAATAAACCACATCAATCGCTTCCAATTGAGAGATGTAAAATTTTTAAGAAATGGCTAAAGAAATTAGTAAAGTAGTTAAACTACAAGTTAAGGGAGGTGCTGCGAACCCGTCGCCACCGGTTGGACCTGCTTTGGGAGCTGCTGGGGTTAATATCATGGAGTTCTGTAAGCAATTTAATGCTAGAACCCAAGATCAACCTGGCAAAGTATTACCAGTACAAATTACTGTGTACAAAGACAAATCATTCGATTTTGTTGTAAAAACTCCACCTGCTGCAGTTCAGTTATTGGACGCTGCTAAATTAAAATCTGGTTCTGGCGAGCCAAACCGTCGTAAAGTGGGAAGTATCACTTGGGACCAAATTAAAGCAATCGCTGAAGACAAGATGACTGATTTAAATGCTTTCACAATTGAATCTGCTATGAGCATGATTGCTGGAACAGCTAGATCTATGGGTATAACTGTAACTGGAGATTCTCCTCTAAAATAAGGTAAGAAATGGCAAAATTGACTAAAAAACAAAAAGAGGCTGCTTCAAAAATTGAGAAAAATAAATTGTATTCATTAAAAGATGCTTCATCCTTATTGAAAACAGTTGCTTCTGCAAAATTTGATGAGTCTGTAGATATTGCTGTTCGTCTAGGAGTAGATCCAAGAAAAGCAAATCAAATGGTAAGAGGTGTTGTAACGCTTCCTCACGGAACTGGTAAAGATACTAAAGTATTAGCTTTAGTAACTCCAGATAAAGAAGCAGAAGCTAAAGCTGCTGGTGCTGATTTCGTAGGATTAGACGATTACCTTCAAAAAATTAAAGATGGTTGGACTGATGTTGATGTAATCATTACTATGCCAGCTATCATGGGTAAATTAGGCCCACTAGGACGTGTGTTAGGTCCAAGAGGTTTAATGCCTAACCCTAAAACAGGAACAGTTACTATGGAAATTGGTAAAGCTGTTGCTGAAGTAAAAGCGGGAAAAATTGACTTCAAAGTTGACAAAACAGGTATTGTTCACGCTGGTATCGGAAGAATTTCTTTCGAAGCTGACAAAATCGTTGATAACGCTCACGAAATTATTCAAACATTAATTAAAATGAAACCAACTGCAGCTAAAGGTACTTACATCAAGTCTATCCACTTGTCTAGTACAATGAGTCCTGCTATCGCTTTAGATCCTAAAGCTGTATAATTGGTAGTTAAACATATTTTATTATGACTAGAGAAGAAAAATCAATCGCGATAGAAGATTTAACTGCAAAGTTGGCTGATGCAAACATTGTATATATTGCAGATACATCTGGATTAAATGCAGAAACTACTTCAAACTTAAGAAGAGCTTGTTTTAAAGCTGGAATTAAATTAGAAGTTGTTAAAAATACATTACTTGAAAAAGCAATGGTAGCTTCTGCTAATGATTATGGAGATTTACCATCAGTATTAAAAGGAAATTCTTCAATTTTCATTGCTGAAGTTGCAAATGCTCCTGCAAAAATCATTAAAGATTTCCGCAAGAAATCTGATAAACCACTTTTAAAAGGTGCTTTCATTAATAATGAAATCTACATTGGAGATAACTTATTAGATAGCTTAGCATCTCTTAAATCTAAAGAAGAAGTTATCGGTGAAATCATCGGATTGCTTCAATCTCCTGCTCAACGTATTATTTCAGCATTATTAAATAATGCAGAACAAAAAGGTGAAGCAGCTGAATAATCGAGCAGACTAAAAAAACATATTTAATTAAAAGAACATTTTAAACGATAGAAAAAATGGCAGATTTAAAACAATTCGCAGAACAATTAGTTAACTTAACAGTTAAAGAAGTTAACGATTTAGCAACAATATTAAAAGACGATTATGGTATCGAACCAGCTGCTGCAGCTGTAGTAGTTGCTGCTGGTGGAGCTGATGCAGGTGCTGCTGAAGAACAAACAGAATTTACAGTAGTATTGAAAGATGCTGGTGCTTCTAAATTAGCAGTAGTTAAAGCGGTTAAAGAATTAACAGGTCTTGGCTTGAAAGAAGCAAAGGATATCGTTGATGGTGCACCTTCTAATATTAAAGAAGGAGTTTCTAAAGCAGAAGCTGAAGGTTTGAAAAAATCTTTAGAAGAAGCTGGAGCTGTTGTTGAGTTAAAATAATAACACACCGGTTTTAGAACTAGGTTTAGGTCTTGAGTTAACCCTCAAAGACCTAAACCATTTTTCGTATAATAAAATTATATAAATTTTATTACTGCATAGCTCAAATTACGAAGGAGCTTTTAATCAATACGAAGAAAAAAATAGACAATTTTCCTGGTTTATTTTTAAGAGGTATTGATTATCAAAAAAAAGGAAAGTAGAGATTGAACAGTGTTTTTACACAAAAATTACTTTTTTTAAATCAAAATTTTGTCCATTGATGATAACAAATCAGACTGAAAGATTGAATTTTGCCTCAACAAAAAATATACCTCAATATCCAGATTTTCTAGATGTGCAGGTAAAATCTTTTAAAGATTTCTTCCAATTAGAAACGAAATCAGATGAAAGAGGCAACGAAGGTTTATATAATACCTTCATGGAGAACTTCCCAATTACAGATACAAGAAACCAATTTGTATTAGAATTTTTAGATTACTTCGTAGATCCACCACGTTACACGATCGAAGAATGTATTGATAGAGGTTTAACTTACAGCGTTCCCCTTAAAGCCAGACTAAAGCTTTACTGTACAGATCCAGAACATGAGGATTTTGAAACTATCGTTCAAGACGTATATCTAGGAACAATTCCTTACATGACACCAAGTGGTACTTTCGTTATAAATGGTGCTGAAAGAGTTGTGGTTTCTCAATTACACCGTTCACCTGGTGTTTTCTTTGGACAATCATTCCATGCTAATGGAACCAAATTATATTCTGCCAGAGTAATTCCTTTTAAAGGTTCTTGGATAGAATTTGCTACCGATATCAACAACGTAATGTATGCGTATATTGATAGAAAGAAAAAATTACCAGTAACGACTCTTTTCCGTGCCATCGGTTTTGAGCGTGATAAAGATATTCTTGAAATTTTTGACCTTGCAGAAGAAATCAAAGTTTCAAAAACAGGTCTTAAAAAATACATCGGTAGAAAACTTGCTGCACGTGTTTTGAATACATGGCATGAAGATTTCGTTGACGAAGATACAGGTGAAGTAGTATCTATTGAGCGTAATGAAATTATATTAGATCGTGATACTATTATCGATAAAGATAATGTAGAAGAAATCATTGATTCTAATGTAAAATCTATTTTGTTACACAAAGAGGATAACAATCAAGCAGATTATGCAATTATCCACAACACATTACAAAAAGATCCAACAAACTCTGAAAAAGAAGCTGTTGAGCACATCTATCGTCAGTTGCGTAATGCAGAACCGCCTGATGAAGAGACTGCTCGTGGTATTATCGATAAATTATTCTTCTCTGACCAACGTTATAACTTAGGTGAAGTAGGTCGTTATAGAATGAACAAAAAGTTAAACCTTGATATTCCTATGGAAAAACAAGTTTTAACAAAAGAAGATATCATTACTATCGTAAAATATTTGATTGAGTTAATCAATTCAAAAGCCGAGATTGATGATATTGATCACTTGTCAAACCGTCGTGTTAGAACAGTTGGTGAACAACTTTCTCAACAATTTGGTGTTGGTTTGGCTCGTATGGCAAGAACCATTCGTGAGAGAATGAACGTTAGAGATAACGAGGTGTTTACACCAATCGATTTGATTAATGCTAAAACATTATCTTCGGTTATCAACTCTTTCTTTGGTACTAACCAGTTATCTCAATTTATGGATCAAACGAATCCATTGGCAGAGATTACACACAAAAGAAGATTATCAGCACTTGGACCAGGAGGACTTTCGAGAGAAAGAGCTGGTTTCGAGGTTCGTGACGTTCACTATACGCACTACGGAAGACTTTGTCCAATTGAAACTCCTGAAGGACCAAACATTGGATTGATTTCTTCTCTTGGTGTTTATGCTAAAGTTAACGGAATGGGATTCATCGAAACACCTTACCGTAAAGTAACTAACGGACAAGTTGACTTAGTTTCTGAACCTATTTATTTAAGTGCAGAAGAAGAAGAAGGAAAAATGATTGCTCAGGCAAACATCGAAATGGATGCTAACGGAAAAATCACAGCTGACAAAGTTATTGCTCGTGAAGAAGGCGATTTCCCTGTAGTTGAGCCAAATGTTGTTCATTATACTGACGTTGCGCCAAACCAAATTGCTTCGATTTCGGCTTCATTAATTCCTTTCTTGGAGCATGATGATGCGAACCGTGCGTTGATGGGATCAAACATGATGCGTCAAGCCGTTCCATTATTACGTCCAGAATCTCCAATCGTAGGAACAGGTCTTGAAAGACAAGTTGCTTCTGACTCGAGAGTATTGATTAATGCAGAAGGTAACGGAACTGTTGAATACGTTGATGCTAACATGATTACCATTAAGTACGATAGAACCGATGCTGAAAGAATGGTAAGTTTTGATGCTGACGAAAAGACATATCAATTAATCAAATTCAGAAAAACAAATCAAAGTACATCTATCAACCTGAAACCAATCGTTAGAAAAGGTGACAGAGTTACAAAAGGTCAAGTACTTTGTGAAGGATATGCTACTCAAAACGGAGAATTAGCACTTGGAAGAAACCTTAAAGTAGCGTTCATGCCATGGAAAGGTTACAACTTCGAGGATGCAATTGTAATCTCTGAAAAAGTAGTTCGTGATGATATTTTTACCTCAATCCACGTAGATGATTATTCATTAGAAGTTAGAGATACTAAATTAGGTAACGAAGAGTTAACTAATGATATTCCTAACGTTTCTGAAGAAGCTACTAAAGATTTAGATGAAAATGGAATGATTAGAATTGGTGCCGAAGTTAAACCTGGCGACATCCTAATCGGAAAAATTACACCAAAAGGAGAATCAGACCCAACTCCAGAAGAAAAACTTTTAAGAGCAATCTTTGGAGACAAAGCAGGTGATGTAAAAGATGCTTCATTAAAAGCTTCTCCATCATTACACGGTGTAGTTTTAGATAAAAAACTATTCGCTCGCGCGGTAAAAGATAAAAAGAAACGTACCAAAGATAAAGACGATTTGACGGCTTTGGAAATGGAATTCGAAACTAAATTTGTTGAATTAAAAGACAGATTAATCGAAAAACTATTTGAAATCGTTGATGGTAAAACGTCACAAGGAGTAATGAATGACCTAGGTGAAGAAGTTCTTCCAAAAGGTAAAAAATACTCTAAAAAGATGTTACAGTCAGTTGAAGATTTTGCTCACTTAACCAAAGGTCAATGGGTTTCTGATGATGAAACTAACATTTTAGTTAATGACTTAATTCACAATTATAAAATCAAATTAAACGATTTACAAGGTGCGTTGAGAAGAGAAAAATTCACAATTACAGTTGGAGATGAATTACCAGCTGGAATTTTGAAACTTGCTAAAGTTTATATCGCTAAAAAACGTAAGTTAAAAGTTGGTGATAAAATGGCAGGACGTCACGGAAACAAAGGTATTGTTGCTCGTATCGTAAGAGACGAAGATATGCCTTTCCTTGAAGATGGAACGCCAGTTGATATCGTATTGAACCCACTTGGTGTACCTTCACGTATGAACATTGGGCAGATTTATGAAACCGTTCTTGGTTGGGCTGGACAAAAATTAGGTAGAAAATATGCTACACCAATTTTTGACGGAGCAACATTAGACCAAATTAATGAGTTAACTGACGAAGCTGGAATTCCACGTTTTGGTCACACTTATTTATATGATGGTGGAACAGGAGAACGTTTCCATCAACCAGCAACTGTTGGAGTTATCTATATGTTGAAACTTGGACACATGGTTGATGATAAAATGCACGCTCGTTCAATTGGTCCATACTCATTGATTACGCAACAACCACTTGGAGGTAAAGCTCAGTTTGGAGGTCAGCGTTTTGGAGAAATGGAGGTTTGGGCACTTGAAGCTTATGGAGCATCAAGCACGCTAAGAGAAATCTTGACTGTTAAATCGGATGACGTTATTGGTAGAGCTAAAACATACGAAGCTATTGTAAAAGGAGAAACTATGCCAGAACCAGGATTACCAGAATCGTTCAACGTATTGATGCACGAATTGAAAGGTCTTGGATTAGACATCAGATTAGAAGAATAAATCAGTTCTTTGTTGTCGGTTTTCAGTTCTCGGTTTCAAAACTGATAACAGAAAACCGATAACTGATAACTAAAGAGTAATTTATAATAAGTTTTTAAAGATTTATACCCGTAAACCGTTCCGATTTTTTATGCAATATTAAATTGTATAACTAGCACTTCAAGGTGAAAGAGACTTGAGGTTTTGAGAAGTAATTCGAGGTAGTAACTTAATGGTTTAGTTTTTTTAGAAAAACAAAAATCATAAATCTAAGTTCAATTAATAGAAATAAATCAATAGTAAAAACTATGATGAATAATAGAAATAATAAGGACAATAAAAATACTATCAAAAGGTTTGATAGGATTTCAATTGGTTTAGCTTCTCCAGAGTCTATCTTGGCTGAGTCAAGAGGCGAAGTGTTGAAGCCAGAAACTATCAACTATAGAACACACAAACCAGAACGTGATGGTCTTTTCTGTGAAAGAATTTTCGGTCCAGTAAAAGATTTTGAATGTGCTTGTGGTAAATACAAAAGAATCCGTTATAAAGGAATCGTTTGTGACCGTTGTGGTGTTGAAGTTACTGAGAAAAAAGTACGTCGTGATAGAGTTGGACACATCAACCTAGTTGTTCCAATTGCTCATATCTGGTACTTCCGTTCGTTGCCAAACAAAATTGGTTATATCCTTGGATTACCATCTAAGAAATTAGATATGATTATTTACTACGAAAGATATGTAGTAATTCAAGCTGGTATTGCTAAAAATGTTGATGGCGAAGAATTAAACAGATTAGACTTTTTAACAGAAGAAGAGTATTTGAATATTTTAGATACACTTCCAATGGAAAACCAATATTTAGATGATAATGATCCTAATAAATTCATTGCCAAAATGGGTGCTGAATGTATTATGGATTTATTAGCACGTACAGATTTAGATGCTTTGTCATATGAATTACGTCACAATGCTAATAACGAAACATCGAAACAAAGAAAAACAGAAGCGTTAAAGAGATTGCAAGTTGTAGAGTCTTTCCGTGAAGCAAATCTAAACAGAGAAAACCGTCCAGAATGGATGATTTTAAAAGTAATTCCAGTTATTCCACCAGAATTACGTCCGTTAGTGCCGCTTGATGGAGGTCGTTTTGCAACATCTGATTTGAACGATTTGTACAGAAGAGTTATCATTCGTAACAATCGTTTAAAAAGATTAATGGAGATTAAAGCTCCAGAAGTAATCTTGAGAAACGAGAAACGTATGTTACAAGAATCAGTAGATTCATTATTTGATAACACTCGTAAAGCTTCTGCGGTTAAAACAGAATCAAACAGACCATTAAAATCACTTTCCGATTCATTGAAAGGTAAACAAGGTCGTTTCCGTCAAAACTTATTAGGAAAACGTGTGGATTATTCTGCTCGTTCGGTAATTGTTGTTGGACCAGAAATGAAATTGTTCGAATGTGGTTTGCCAAAAGATATGGCTGCTGAATTGTACAAACCATTCGTTATTCGTAAATTAATCGAAAGAGGAATTGTTAAAACAGTTAAGTCGGCTAAGAAAATAATCGACAAAAAAGAACCAGTAGTTTGGGATATCTTAGAAAATGTAATCAAAGGACATCCAGTATTACTGAATCGTGCTCCTACTTTGCACAGATTGGGTATTCAAGCTTTCCAGCCAAAATTAATTGAAGGAAAAGCAATCCAATTACACCCGTTAGTTTGTACGGCATTCAACGCGGATTTTGATGGTGACCAGATGGCGGTTCACTTACCACTTGGACCAGAAGCTATTTTGGAAGCACAATTATTAATGTTGGCTTCACACAATATCTTGAATCCTGCAAATGGTGCGCCAATTACGGTTCCTTCTCAGGACATGGTACTTGGTCTATATTATATGACCAAAGAAAGATTATCAACTCCAGAACACCCAATTTTAGGTGAAGGTTTAACGTTCTATTCTGCTGAAGAGTGTAATATTGCGTTAAACGAAGGAAGAATTGAATTGAATGCTCGTGTGAAAATTAGAGCAAAAGATTTCAATGAAAATGGTGAGTTGGTTTATAAAATTATTCAAACAACTGCCGGTAGAGTATTATTTAATGAAGTAGTACCTGAAGCAGCTGGATATATCAATGAAGTATTGACTAAAAAGAACTTACGTGATATTATTGGAAAAATCCTTGCAGTAACTGATGTTCCTACAACGGCAGCTTTCCTTGATAACATGAAAGACATGGGATACAAATTTGCATTCCGTGGTGGATTATCATTCAGTTTAGGTGATATTAGAATTCCAGAGCAAAAAGAAAAATTAATTGCAGACGCAAGAGAGCAAGTTGAAGGTATTTCTATGAACTATAACATGGGATTAATTACCAACAACGAGCGTTATAACCAAGTTATTGATATTTGGACTTCTGCCAATGCTCAATTGACTGAGTTGGCTATGAAAAATATCCGTGAAGACCAACAAGGTTTCAACTCGGTATATATGATGCTTGACTCTGGAGCGCGTGGTTCTAAAGAGCAAATTCGTCAGTTAACTGGTATGCGTGGTTTGATGGCTAAGCCGAAAAAATCAACTGCTGGTGGTGGTGAAATTATTGAAAACCCAATTCTTTCTAACTTTAAAGAAGGTCTTTCAATCCTTGAGTACTTTATTTCTACTCACGGTGCGCGTAAAGGACTTGCGGATACGGCTTTGAAAACGGCTGATGCGGGTTACTTAACTCGTCGTTTACATGACGTTTCTCAAGACGTAATTGTAAACTCTGTAGATTGTGGAACATTAAGAGGAATAGAAGTTTCTGCTTTAAAGAAAAACGAAGAAGTTGTTGAAACATTAGGAGAAAGAATTCTTGGACGTGTTGCTTTACAAGATGTTATCAATCCATTGACTAACGAAGTATTGGTTCATGCAGGTGAGCAAATTACTGAAGCCATTGTAAAAACAATTGAAGAATCTCCAGTTGAAAGAGTAGATGTTCGTTCGCCATTAACTTGTGAAGCTAAAAAAGGTATCTGTGCTAAATGTTACGGAAGAAACTTAGCTACTGGTAAAATGACACAAAAAGGTGAAGCTGTTGGAGTTATTGCAGCACAATCTATTGGTGAGCCAGGAACACAGTTAACACTTCGTACCTTCCACGTTGGTGGAGTTGCTGGTGGAGTTTCTGAGGAATCAAGCATTGTTGCAAGATTTGGTGGAAGACTTGAAATTGAAGATTTAAAAACAGTTAAAGGTGAAGATAGCGAAGGAAATACAGTTGATATCGTAATCTCTCGTTCTACTGAATTAAAATTAATCGATGTTAAAACCGATATATTATTAAGTACACATAACATTCCTTACGGTTCATTCATCTATGTAAAAGATGGTGATGTTGTTGAAAAAGGAACAGATATTTGTAAATGGGATCCATATAATGGAGTTATTATTTCTGAGTTTACTGGTAAAGTAGCTTATGAAGATTTAGAGCAAGGACAATCGTTCATGGTTGAAATCGATGAGCAAACTGGTTTCCAAGAAAAAGTAATCTCTGAAGGAAGAAACAAAAAATTAATTCCAACACTACACATTTATGGTAAAGATGGCGAATTAATTCGTACCTACAATTTACCAGTTGGTGCTCACCTTATGGTAGAAGATGGAGAGAAAATTAAAGCAGGTAAAATCCTTGTAAAAATTCCTCGTCGTTCTTCTAAAGCTGGTGATATTACTGGAGGTTTACCAAGAATTACCGAGTTGTTAGAAGCTCGTAATCCTTCAAACCCAGCGGTAGTTTCAGAAATTGATGGTGTTGTTTCTTTCGGGAAAATTAAAAGAGGTAACCGTGAAATTGTTATTGAATCTAAATTTGGTGAAATTAAAAAGTATTTAGTGAAACTTTCTAACCAAATTCTAGTTCAAGAAAATGACTTCGTAAAAGCAGGTATGCCATTGTCTGACGGTGCTATTACACCAGAAGATATTCTTAGAATTCAAGGACCATCGGCTGTTCAACAGTATTTGGTAAATGAAATTCAAGAGGTTTACCGTCTTCAAGGGGTAAAAATCAATGATAAACACTTTGAAGTGGTTATTCGTCAAATGATGCGTAAAGTTAGAGTTGAAGATCCAGGAGATACTTTATTCTTAGAAGAGCAACTTATTCATACTAGTGATTTTATCGAAGAAAACGATAAATTATACGGAATGAAAGTTGTTGAAGATGCTGGAGATTCTGATGTATTGAAACCAGGTCAAATTGTTTCACCACGTGAATTGAGAGATGAGAATTCTTTATTGAAACGTAACGATAAAAACCTAGTAGTTGCTCGTGATGTAATTACAGCTACCGCAACTCCAGTACTTCAAGGTATTACTAGAGCTTCGCTTCAAACGAAATCATTTATTTCGGCGGCATCGTTCCAGGAAACTACTAAGGTATTAAACGAAGCTGCAGTAGCAGGTAAAGTAGATACATTAGAAGGCTTGAAAGAAAATGTTATCGTTGGACATAGAATTCCTGCAGGAACAGGTATGAGAGATTATGATCATACTATTGTAGGTTCTAAAGAAGATTTTAACGAAATCATGTCTAAAAGAGAAGAATACATCTACTAATTTAATGATTAGTAGTTATTAAATGAAAGCCACTATTTTATATTTTAAATTAGTGGCTTTTTAATATTAGATATTAAATATCCTAATATCAAATATTTAATATCTAAAATCTAATATTTAAAATCTAAAATCTAAAATCAAATGAGCGATAATAATCCACAACAACAAGGTCAAATTAATATTGAACTTGATGAAAAAACAGCCGAAGGCATTTATTCTAATTTAGCCATCATCAACCATTCTGCTTCTGAATTTGTTGTTGATTTTGTTACAATAATGCCAGGCGTTCCCAAAGCTAAGGTGAAGTCTAGAATTGTTTTAACGCCACAACATGCTAAACGTTTTTTGAAAGCATTAAACGAAAATATTCACCGATTTGAAGCGGTAAATGGAGAAATAAAGGATACTGAGCAACCTCAAATTCCTTTGAACTTTGGTCCGACTGGACAAGCTTAATAAATCTGTTATATTATTTCAATTTAAAGAAGCCACTCTATTGAGTGGTTTCTTTTTTTATAAACGTTAACTAGGTTTTAAATCATTCGATTTGCAAAGTTGAACGAAAGTTTTGGAATTGCAGTAGTGAGTTTTGGAATTGCAGTTGTAAGTTTTATAATGTCAGATGAGAGTTTTGGAATTGCAGTAGTGAGTTTTAGAATTGCAGTTGCAAGTTTTATAATGTCAGATGATAGTTTTGGAATTGCAGTTGCAAGTTTTATAATCTCAGATAAGAGTTTTAAAATAGCGGATGTGAGTTTTAGAAAGACAGTAGCAAGTTTTGGATTTGCAGTCATAATTTCTAGAAAGTCGGATACAAGTTTTAAAAAATTGGATACAAGTTCTAAAA